>CACXQO010000057.1 GCA_902769815.1 uncultured Bacteroidia bacterium
GAAAAAGACCGCCGAGGAGAACTTCAAGGAAGCCTCGGAGGCCTATTCCGTGTTGAGCGATGCCAACAAGAAGGCGCGTTACGACCAATTCGGCTTCGCCGGCATGGACGGCGGCTCGGCTGGCGGCGGCTTCGGCGGTTTCGCCGACTTCGACCTGAACGACATCCTGAACAGCGTGTTCGGGCGCGGCTTCGACTTCGGCGGCGGTCGCGGCGGATTTGGCTTTAGTGGTTTTGGCGGCGGCGGTCGTGGCGGCACGGTCAAGCAACGCGGCTCCAACCTTCGCGTGAAGGTGAAACTCAACCTGTCAGAGATTGCCCACGGCGCGAAGAAAAAAATCAAGGTCAGCAAGTATGTGACTTGTACGCATTGCCACGGCAGCGGCTCCGAGGACGGCTCCACCGAGACCTGCCCGACCTGTCACGGTCGCGGTCAGGTGGTGCAAACCGTCAACTCGTTCTTCGGGCAGATGCAGACTGCTTCGGTGTGTCCCACCTGCAACGGACAAGGCACCGTTATCAAGAAGAAATGCACCCATTGCGGCGGTGAGGGCATTATGAAAGGCGATGAAATCATCGACATCGACATCCCTGCCGGCGTGGGTGAAGGAATGCAACTCACCGTGCGAGGCAAGGGCAACGCCGGTCCGCACAACGGCATCAACGGCGAGGAAGCCCACCCCGACTTCGAGCGCGACGAAAGCACCCTGATTTACAACCTGTTCATCACCATCCCCGAAGCCATCATGGGAACACAGGCCGAAGTGCCCACCGTTGATGGCAAGGTGAGGGTGAAAATCGCCCCCGGCACTCAAAGTGGCAAGGTGCTGAGGCTGAGAGGTAAAGGCTTGCCGGTGGTCAATGGTTACGGCATGGGCGACATGCTCGTCAACGTGAACGTATGGATTCCGAAGAAGTTCAACAAGAAAGAGGAGGAACTGTTGCAGCAACTCTCGCAATCGGAGAACTTCAGGCCCAACCCCACCGCCGAGGAGAAGAGTTTTTTCAGTAAGATTAAGGATTACTTTAACTAAACATGACCAAAATATCCGTCAACGAGGTCACAAAGCGATACGCCGACCACACCGCCTTAGACCGTATGTGCATTGACATTCCCGAGCATTGCATATACGGCCTTTTGGGTCCTAACGGCGCGGGCAAGACCACCCTCATCCGCATCCTCAACCAAATCACCGCACCCGACTCGGGTCAAGTGCTGATTAACGGCGAAAAACTTTGCCAAAAGCATATCGCCCGCATCGGCTACCTGCCCGAAGAACGCGGCCTTTACAAAAAGATGAAAGTCGGGGAGCAAGCCATTTATTTGGCTGAACTCAAAGGCATCAAGAAGGCCGAGGCGCAAAAACGCCTGAAAATGTGGTTCGACAAGTTTGAAATCGGGGGCTGGTGGGACAAGAAAGTCGAGGAACTATCGAAAGGTATGCAACAAAAAATCCAGTTCGTCACCACCATCATCCACGAGCCGGAAATCCTCATCTTCGACGAGCCTTTCAGCGGCTTCGACCCCATCAATGCCAACCTCTTGAAGGAAGCCATCCTCGAACTGCGCGACAAGGGCGCAACCATACTGCTTTCCACCCACAATATGGCCTCCGTCGAGGAACTTTGCGACAGCATCACCTTAATCAATCACGGAAAAAGCATCCTGCAAGGCAAGGTCGGCGACATCAAGCGGCAACACGACACCCACGAAAGGGAAATCATCGTGCGCTGCGACGACTTCAACAAGGTGATGGCCGTCGCCGACACCTATAATAATATAAAGGTGGAACACACCGACCTTCACGACGAAACCAAACTGACCCTTTTCAGCGAATCGCCCAACGAATTGCTCGGGCAGTTGCTGCAAGTCGGGCAACTCGTTTCGTTCAAGGAAGTGCTGCCCTCGATGAACGACATTTTCATCCAAGAAGTGCAATCCAAAAACCAAGCCGCATGAACAAGATTGGACTCATCATCAAGCGCGAATACTTGACTCGCGTGCGCAAGCGTAGTTTCCTCATACTGACATTCTTGGGGCCAATTTTGATGGCTGCCATCTACATCATCCCCATCATGCTTGCCCTCAACACAAGCACTGGTCACTTGCGCGTGGCCGTGGTGGACGAAAGCCACTGGTTTGAGAACCGCTTCACCAACAACGAGGAACACACTTTCCTGTCCATGCGCGGCCAACCGATTGACTCAGTGAAGGATATGGTGAAAAACGGCGTGTTCGACATGGCGCTCTATGTGCCGCCCACCCAACTCAACATCCCTTCCAATGCAGTGGTTTACAGCATCCGACAAGTGCCGATGGAAGTGGAAACCTACATCAGCGGCGTGATGCAAAAGGAAATCGAGGACCAAAAACTGATGGCCAAAGGCGTTGACCCTGAAATCGTCAGCGCGGTCAAAACCGACGTCAACCTGCAAGTCATGCGCATGGACGAAAACGGCAACGAAAAGGAAACCTTTACGAAAGTGCAGTTCTCGCTCGGCATGATTCTCGCCATGCTCATCTACTTCTTCATCATGATTTTCGGCGGCCAAGTGATGCAGGGCGTGATTGAGGAAAAAACCAACCGCATCATCGAGGTCATCATCAGTTCGGTGAAGCCTTTCCAACTGATGATGGGCAAAATCATCGGCGTTTCTTTGGTCGCGCTCACCCAGTTCGTGATGTGGATTCTGCTGACGGGCGTGCTGTATGTGGGCTTTTCCGCCTACATCGGCCTGAGCAACCCGGAAATGTTGTCGCAAGGCACGGTGATGGCGCAGGGAATCACTTCCAACGACATCATGAGCAACGAAACGGTGCAAAACATCGTGCAAATCGCCCATTCCATCGACTTCGGCACCATCATCACCACGTTTCTCATTTTCTTCATTTTGGGCTACCTGCTTTATGCCACCTTGTATGCCGCCGTCGGCTCGTTGGTCGATAACAATACTGATTCACAGCAATTTACATTACCCATCACCGTTCCGCTTATTGTTGCCATCATTAGTTCGTTCTACATCGTCAACAACCCCGACAGCAGCCTATCTGTTTGGTTATCAATGATTCCATTCACATCCCCTATCTCGATGATGGTCAGGATTCCGTTTGGCGTTCCCATCTGGCAAATCGTGGTTTCGGTGGTGCTGTTGGCTGTCACTTTCGTGCTGATGACATGGATTGCGGCCAAAATCTATCGGACAGGCATTTTGATGTACGGAAAAAAACTCACTTATAAGGAAATTTTCAAGTGGTTGAAATATAAATAGAAATATTCCTTATCTTTGCAGGCTCAAAATAGGGTAAAAATTATATTGTTGGAAATTTAACAAATTAAAAGTCAAATAATTAAATTAGTTTTACAATGCAAAACAAAGGAGCAATTAGGACGATAGCCATTATCTTCGCGCTCATCTTTCTCTACCAGCTCTCGTTCACTTTGGTGACGAAGAGAGTCGAAAAGAAGGCAGAGAAGTTTGCTGAGGCAGAGGCTACGAAACTTGCAAACGGAAACGAGTCACAGTTCAATCTTCTCAAAGACGAGAAGGAAACTTATTTTTTGGACTCGGTCAGCAACACGAATGTGTACAACTTGTTATTCAAGAAGTTCACCTATCGCGATGCGAAAGAAAGAGAAATCAATTTGGGTCTTGACTTGAAGGGCGGCATGAACGTCACCCTTGAAGTCTCGGTGAAAGACATCGTAAAGGCCTTGTCGGGCGACTCTCAAGACCCCACCTTCTTGCAGGCTATGGAATTGGCCACCAAGAGGCAGGAAGAGAGCAAGGGCGACTTCGTCACCCTGTTCGGTCAAGCCTACGAAGAAGTGGACCCCAACGCCCGTCTTGCTTCCATTTTCCTGTATGAATTCAAGGACAAAGGCATCACCGTCAACTCTTCCAACAGCGATGTGCTGAAGGTTTTGAAGAGCGAAAGCGACGGTGCCATCGACCGTTCCTACCAAATCCTCGGCACCCGTATCGACCGTTTCGGCGTGGCCCAGCCCAACATCCAGAAGATGGAGAACTCGGGCCGTATCCTCGTCGAACTGCCCGGTATCAAAGACCCGAAGCGTGTGCGCAAACTCCTCCAAGGAACCGCACAACTCGAGTTCTGGGAGACCTACAACCTTTCTGAGGTGCAACAATTCTTCATCGAGGCCGACAACAAGGTTGCCCAAACCCGCAAAGCCAAGAACTCTTTGGGTGAAACCAAGGCTGAAGAGCCTGCCGTGACCGAAAACGCTGAAGGCGAAGCCGTTGCCGAAGCCACTGACGCAGTTGTGGCCGACAGTGCCGCCCAAGCAGGCGACCTCCTCAACGAACTTGCCGAAAGCCAAACCGAAGAAGAAGTGGCCGAGCCTGAAGACGAAAACCAATTCGCTGCCCTCCACCCCTTGATTTACAAACTCAACATGGGTGGCCTCTATGGTTCATCGGCCCGTGTGGGTATGGCACAAGTGAAAGACACCGCCGACATCAACCAAATGTTGGCCGAGGCCAAGGGTATTTTCCCGCGCAACCTCAAGTTGGCATGGTCGGTGAAGCCTGAAACATACGACGGACAAAATGGCGAAAAGGTCGAAATGCTTGACCTCGTTGCCCTGAAGATGTCGCGCGACAACAAGTGCGCCCTCGGTGGCGAAGTCATCACCGACGCCCGTCAGGACTACGGCCAAGGCAACCAAGTGGAAGTCACCATCCAAATGAACCCCGAAGGTGCCAAGGCTTGGAAGCGACTCACCGGCGAGAATATCGGCAAGCAAATTGCCATCGTCCTCGACGATTATGTGTATTCCTTCCCCGTAGTCAATGGCGAGATTCCGAATGGCCGTTCCTCCATCAGCGGTGGCGGCATGACCATCGAAGAGGCACAAGACTTGGCCAACATTTTGAAGGCCGGTAAGCTGCCCGCTCCTGCAAGAATCCTTGAGGAACAAGTTGTTGGTCCTTCACTCGGTAAGGAAGCCGTGCAAAAAGGTATGTGGTCGATGGTGTTCGCCTTCATCCTCGTGCTGGTCTACATGGTGTTCTTCTACAAGAAGGCCGGTACTGTGGCCGACATCGCCTTGTTGGTCAATGTGTTCTTCCTGTTCGGTGTGTTGGCTTGCCTCGGCTCCGTGCTGACTTTGCCTGGCATCGCTGGTATCGTGTTGACCTTGGGTATGGCTGTTGACTCCAACGTGATTATCTTCGAGCGTATCAAGGAAGAAATCAAGGCTGGCAAGGGCATCAAACTTGCCATCCAAGACGGTTACAAGAACGCTTACTCCGCCATTATCGACGGTAACGTCACCACCTTGATTACGGGTATCATCCTTATCATCTTAGGTACGGGTCCTGTCCACAGTTTCGCCGTCACCCTCTGCATCGGTATCCTCACCTCCTTGGCCACCTCCATCTTCATCTCGCGCTTGATCTTCGAACGCATGTTGGACAAGGAAAAGGAAATCACTTTCTCGACCAACTTGACCCGCAACTTCTTGCAGGACAAGCACTACGACTTCATCGGCATCCGCAAGACCTCCTTCATCATCTGCATCTGCTTCATGGTGGTCAGTTTGGGTTCTCTCGCCATCCGTGGCTTGAACCTCGGCATCGACTTCAAGGGTGGTCGTAACTACGTTGTCCAATTCGACGACCCGAGCATGAAGGTTGAAACCGTGCGTGAAGCCTTGGCTGATGTCAACATCAACAAGAACGCCATCCACAGTGCCCTCGAAATGAGAGAAGACCAAGAAGTGGAAGACTGGTCGACACCTGAAGTGAAGACCTACGGCACCAACGGCCAAGTGAAAATCACGACCAAGTTCTTGATCAACAACGACAGCCCCGCTGTTGACTCTGTCATCCAAGTCATTCTTTACGACAACCTGAAAGGCCTTTACGGCAACAACCTGACGATGAATCAGTTCTCGTCAGAAGACGAAACCGTTGGCATCTTGAGCACGCAGAAAGTGGGTGCCACCATCGCCAGCGACGTGACCCGCAAGTCCATCATCGCTATCATCGTGGCCTTGGCCTTGATGTTCTGCTACATCGCCATCCGATTCAAGAAATGGCAATACGGTGTAGCCTCCATCATGGCATTGGCACAAGACACCATCATCGTGTTGGGTATGTATTCCTTGTTCTACAATGTGCTGCCCTTCACTATGGAAGTCGACCAGAGCTTCATCGCCGCCGTGCTGACCGTCATCGGTTACTCCATCAACGCTACGGTGGTTATCTTCGACCGTATCCGTGAGAACGTCAATCTGCACCCGAAGTCCTCGTGGAAGGAGAACATGGTCAATGCCGTGAACAGCACCTTGACCCGTTCATTCAATACCTCGGGTTCAACCTTGGTCGTGTTGCTCGCCATCTTCATCTTCGGCGGCGACACCATCCGTGGCTTCATCTTCGCCCTGTTGGTCGGTGTGTTGGCCGGTACGTTCTCGTCAGTGTTCCTGTCGTCGCCATTTGCTTACGCGCTGATGAAAGGCGACAAGAAAGACAAGGAGATTGCCCAAGACAACACTTCAAAGAAGAAATGATTTAACATCATATTAACCTTCTAAACTGCTTGCAAAGAATCCCGCTGGAAACGGCGGGATTTTTTTGTTTTTCCTTTGGTTTTTTCTGTATTTTCCTTATTTTTGCCCTGTATAAATTCTGAACAAAAATGACTCAACAGACAGCCATAAAACTCTTTGACGAGAAAAAAGTCCGCATCGTTTGGGATGATGCGGAAGAGAAGTATTATTTCTCCATTGTGGATGTTGTGAACGTGCTCACAGAACAATCAACGCCACGCGGAGCCAGTACATACTGGGCAGTTCTTAAGAAACGGCTCAAACAGGAAGGTGCTGAGGAGTTGCTTACAAATTGTAAGCAACTGAAACTCCCTGCAGCAGATGGCAAGAATTACAAAACCGATGTTGCTGATTTAGAGCAGATTCTGCGAATAATACAATCTATCCCGTCCAAAAAAGCCGAGCCTGTGAAACGATGGCTCGCTGAGGTGGGTGCCCAGCGTGTGGACCAGATGATTGACCCCGAACTGACCTTCCAGATGGCCGTTGAGGACTATCGACGCCAAGGTTATAGCGACCGCTGGATCAATGAACGAATGAGGTCTATAGAAATGCGCAAGGAACTGACCGACGAGTGGTATCGCTCAGGCATTCACGAGCCCAAGGACTTCGCCATCCTGACCAACGTGCTCACTAAAGCATGGAGTGGAATGACCACAGGCGAGTACAAACGCTATAAAGGCCTGACCAAAGAGAACCTGCGCGACAATATGACCAACGTGGAGTTGGCCTTGAACACCCTTGCCGAAGTTGCCACCACAGAATTGTCGCGTCAACGTAATCCTAAAGGGATGGCGCAAACCAGTAAGACCGCGCAAGAAGGTGGCGAAGTGGCACGCAATGCAAGGGCTGACATTGAAAGCCGCCTCGGCCGTTCCGTAGTTTCGCCCGAGCGTGCCTCCGACTACATCAAACCGATAGAGACACAAGATGCTGATGCACTGATGTTGCCCGATTCGGATGGAGTGGAAAAAGAACAATCCTGATTATTAGAACAAAATCCTGCTGGAACCGGCGGGATTTTTTTGTTGCCAAATCTCGTTCCGTTTCTCGGAAATATTGTACCTTTGCCCAATAATAAAAACGCCAATCCAGCGTTAGCAAAAAGAGAATTTACGTCTATGAAAAGATACATCCTGATTATCATGTCGGCCCTGTTCATCTTCATGAGCAGCGACCTCTACGCACAAAGAAGAAACCCGGCCAAGAACGCCGACTTAGCCTTCGGGCGGAAACAATACACCGAGGCCGCCGACCGTTACAAGAAAGCCTATCGCAAGGTGCGCCGCAACAAGGACGAGCGCAACCGCATCAGTTTCCAAATGGGTGAGTGCTACCGACTTATCGGCCTCACCAAACGCGCCGAGCCTTTCTTCAAACGGCTGCTGAAAACGGAGTACCCCAACACCCACCCCGAAGTGTATCTCTATTTGGCTGAAACCTACAAGATGAACGAGAAGTTCAATGATGCCATCGAAATGTATGAGACCTACGCCGAAAAGGTGCCCGAAGACCCGCGAGGACCTCTTGGGGCGGAAACCACGCGGACGATTCAAGAATGGATGGAGAACCCGTCGAAGTATGAGCTCACGCCATTGAAGAAAATCAACTCCACAAAGGACTCCGACTATTGTGCCACTTGGCTCAACAACAACTACAACGAGATCATCTTCACCTCCACTCGCGACGCGGCCACGGGCAAAGAAAAAGACGGCATCACCGGACAGGAGTTTGCCGATTTCTTCACCTCGAAGCAAGACCGCAAAGGCGACTGGAGCACGCCCGTACTCGCCGACGAGAGCGAAAATGTGAACACCACAGCCAGCGAAGGCACACCGTTTATGAATGAGAGATGCACCAAAATGTACTTCACCCGTTGCCAAAACGGCGCCCACAAAAAGAACGGCTGCCAAATCATGGTGGCTGGCAAGAGCGGCGGCAGTTTCTCTGAGGCGCGTCCCGTGGAAATCGCTGGTGTCGACACATTAGACATCATTGGTCACCCTACCCTGACAAATGACGAATTGGTCATCTATTTTGCAGCAGAACGCAAAGGAGGCTTTGGCGGCAACGACATTTGGGTGGCCATGCGCGACAACGCTTCTGAGCCTTTCAAGCACCCGTTCAACCTCGGCGAGCGCATCAATACCGCTGGAAATGAGGTGTTTCCGTTCCTGAGATACGACACCGTCCTCTATTTCGCTTCCGACGGTCATGGCGGCATGGGCGGTTTGGACATTTTCGTCAGTTCGATGGACACTGCAGGCGAATGGGGCGAGCCGCGCAACCTGAAATACCCTATCAATTCGACAGGCGATGACTTCGGCATAGTGTTCCACCCCACTGAGGAACGCGGTTTCATCTCCTCAAGTCGTGGCAACAACCGTGGCCTGGACAACATCTATTATTTTGAGGAGCCACCCATCCTGTTCACCTTCTCTGGCACGGTGAAGGATGCCAAGACCAAGCAATTGGTCAGCAATGCAACCGTCAGATTAGTCGGCAGCGACGGCTCCAATCTTTCGACCCGCACCAACGACAAGGGCTACTTCAACTTCAGCGACAGCCAAATCAACAAGAACACGACCTACGACATCACCATCGACAAGGACAA
The DNA here is from genome assembly GCA_902769815.1 of uncultured Bacteroidia bacterium. Classification (GTDB taxonomy): domain Bacteria; phylum Bacteroidota; class Bacteroidia; order Bacteroidales; family F082; genus Limimorpha. The sequence continues at coordinate 9,189 of CACXQO010000057.1, forward strand.
CTACTTCACATTCACCGCTCAAGAGACGACCATCGGCTTGGAGTTTAGCAAGGACATCGAGAAGGATTTCGACATCGAACCCATCCCGCAGGAGCCTATCATGCTGCCCGACATCCTTTATGATTTGGGCAAATGGGACCTGAAGCCGCAGTTTGAGGACTCGCTGCAAGGCCTGATTGAAACGCTGCAAGTCAACCCGACCATCACGATTGAGTTGGCCTCGCACACCGATGCCCGTGACACGGACGAGCGCAACGACATTTTGTCGCAAAAACGTGCCCAAAGCGTGGTTGACTATCTGATTATCAGAGGCATTGACCCATTACGCTTGACCGCAAAAGGCTATGGTGAACGTGTTCCGCGCACCATCCAGAACGACATTACCATGAAGGGCTACACCTTCAAGGCCGGCACAAGGCTGACCGAGGATTTCATCAACTCGCTACCTAACACCGAAGTAAAGGAAGCCGCTCACCAGATGAACCGCCGCACCGAGTTCCGCATTTTGAGCAAGGACTATGTGCCTCGCGAACAAATCAAGGAAGGCGGCACGGTCAACATCGCCATCAACCCGCAAGAAGACCAGACTGAAATGTTCACCGTCACGCCCAAAGGCTACTTTACCTTCTTCGCCAACGTGGACGGCTACAACGAGCCTTTCACCTACAGCCAAAACGCCGACTTCTGCGTGTCGGAAAGCCGTGCCTTGGAAATGCTGAAGAACGGCCGCATCTCCGCCGACGACTTCAAGGGCGACGTGGAGAAGATTCTCACCACCGGCGGCATCGCCAACGATGCTGTCTTTGTCATCAAAGAGGTGAGAATTGCAGGCCGCTCCCTCTACAACGTGGAGTGCAAGGTGGTCAAACGGATGGTCGAGCAATGGGTCATTGGACAGAAGAACATGAAGCAGCTCGGAAACTTCGAGTTTGACACTAAAGATAAAAAGTTAAAGTTTAAATAATTGACTATGGCTTATGACTATGTCCTATGGCCTCTTGGCTACTGAAAGCCAGCCATAGTCATAGGCCGTATGCCAAAGTAAAAAAGAGAAAATGGACAACCAAAGATATGCTCAACGCGGCGTTTCAGCCGAAAAGGAAGACATCCACAACGCCATCAAGAACCTTGACAAGGGCTTGT
>CACXQO010000058.1 GCA_902769815.1 uncultured Bacteroidia bacterium
GTTCCAGTTTTCGATTTATCTGCGACATTGCCCAAGCTATGAGAATGCCGAGGTACATATCAAGCGGGTAAAGTCGTTCATGCCCGAGTTTGGCGACATCGGTATTTTGTGCATCACCGACAAACAATTTGGAGAAATGGAGATTTTCAGCAACTGCAAGCCGAAGACAGTGGACACGCCTTGCCAGCAATTGGAGTTGTTTTGAATCGGAAAAATTGGTCATAACAAAGAAAAATCCAACTCAAACGAGCTGGATTTTTCTTTTCTGAAACAACTTATAAATTGCTGAGGCTCTTTGTTTTACCCATATCGTGTTGTTTCAAAGAGCAAAGATACAAGATAAATGCAAGCAATTCACAACCCCGTTTGGGGCGGCTTCTCCATGCTTCCTGTTGTTTCAAAGAGCAAAGATACAAGATAAATGCAAGCAATTCACAACAACCTTTGCCCGGACTGAAAATCGACTTCAGTTGTTTCAAAGAGCAAAGATACAAGATAAATGCAAGCAATTCACAACTAGGCGAGTAAGTAAAAGAAAATGAAGTAAGTTGTTTCAAAGAGCAAAGATACAAGATAAATGCAAGCAATTCACAACCTATTAAACTATCTCTTCTATTTAACTAATGTTGTTTCAAAGAGCAAAGATACAAGATAAATGCAAGCAATTCACAACCTCTTAAACTATCTCTTCTATTTAACTAATGTTGTTTCAAAGAGCAAAGATACAAGATAAATGCAAGCAATTCACAACATTCGTGTCAGCATTGAGATTCTTAATTTGTTGTTTCAAAGAGCAAAGATACAAGATAAATGCAAGCAATTCACAACCAGTATGAATCATTCTATAATGATACTGTCGTTGTTTCAAAGAGCAAAGATACAAGATAAATGCAAGCAATTCACAACTTTAAGTATGGAAGAAAACCAAAGGACTGGTTGTTTCAAAGAGCAAAGATACAAGATAAATGCAAGCAATTCACAACCACTGCAAGGTCAGGCATCCTGTTTTCGTCGTTGTTTCAAAGAGCAAAGATACAAGATAAATGCAAGCAATTCACAACCAGTCTCACTTTTACACCAAGAACGATAGAGTTGTTTCAAAGAGCAAAGATACAAGATAAATGCAAGCAATTCACAACCGGGCAAGGCTGACGGCTATTGCATTGTTCGTTGTTTCAAAGAGCAAAGATACAAGATAAATGCAAGCAATTCACAACTAATCACTAACATAAGAACGAAGAGCATTGTTGTTTCAAAGAGCAAAGATACAAGATAAATGCAAGCAATTCACAACATGCTTTTAATTACTCCTGCAATCGTATTTGTTGTTTCAAAGAGCAAAGATACAAGATAAATGCAAGCAATTCACAACCGATAGTCGTGGACGAATGTCACACGATCGGTTGTTTCAAAGAGCAAAGATACAAGATAAATGCAAGCAATTCACAACTAGGCCATTTTTGGCTTTCTCGTTTGTTTTGTTGTTTCAAAGAGCAAAGATACAAGATAAATGCAAGCAATTCACAACAAACTGCTTGGCTTGCTCTGATTTGGAGTTGTTGTTTCAAAGAGCAAAGATACAAGATAAATGCAAGCAATTCACAACTAAAACTGACATAGAAACAATAACGCCGTGGTTGTTTCAAAGAGCAAAGATACAAGATAAATGCAAGCAATTCACAACTCCAAAATCTAAGTCTTATGAAAAATAATGGTTGTTTCAAAGAGCAAAGATACAAGATAAATGCAAGCAATTCACAACCAAATCTCATACATTTCCGTTTCGCTGTGAGTTGTTTCAAAGAGCAAAGATACAAGATAAATGCAAGCAATTCACAACCAGTTACTATGTGAGGGCGGTCGCGGCATCGTTGTTTCAAAGAGCAAAGATACAAGATAAATGCAAGCAATTCACAACAGCGAAGATAGGTTTACGGCATTGATGGGCAGAATGAAAGAAATCGGATTAAGTGAAAGCGATATAAAAGGAATACTTAAGAACCTCTAAGATGCTTGAACCCAATGTGGTCGACATTGAGTATGGCGAATGTTTTGTTTACATTGTTAGCGGATTTTTCCAAGCACACGATCAGCCTGCTTGGTATCGCCACGACTAAGGAACAAATAGTATCTCGTAAGCTTTCTCCTCGCTCAAACCACTTTTGTAAGTGTCTTCATCCATAGGAATACCATAAAGATTGGCCTGCTCTTCCTCTGTGACATTATGGTCAAAAATCGTTTCCATGCCGCAAAAATAATCATTTTACAATTCGTACTTGTCAAACCGCTCCAATTTGTTGTTTCAAAGATACAACAATAGTCCGTTAAATTTTGAATAGCTACGCCGCGTAGGCGATGCCATAATATAAGAGTTCTTTGAAATCGTTTGTTCGGCATCTTTCCAGACAGCACGGAAAATCTGTGGAGCATCAATGCGTTGTGGACCAGCGTCTTGACATTGGCCACCGAGAGATCCCTTTTGTCCTGACGCGCGAAAGCCCTTGCCTCGTTGATGGCGGTCAGGGACATGTTGAAATGGAATGCGAGCGCCTCTTTCTGCCTGAACTGGCAGTGGGTGAGCCCGGTGTGCTGCCTGCCGTCCCTCAGCAGGAACTCGATCTGGAACCTTGTCCTGTAGAAGTCCATGATGTCCTTCGCCGACATCTCCGTGTCCGTGGAGAAGAACACCTTCCTGGCCTGCGTCTTCTTGCCGGGCTCGATGCAGTCGACACCGACCACGCGCACGTCGCGCTTCAGGCTCGTCGCCCTGACAACGGCCGTATGGAGAGTGGCAGTCTTGCCGTCGCCGTCGTCGTAGCTCTCCTCCCGGAACACGTCCGTGCGGAGGTTGTCAAGGTACACCTTCCCGTCCACCTCCTTCGGCCTGCCCCTCTTCCCTGTCCTCGGGCCGGTGTGGAGATACTTCAGGCCGACGTCGCTGCGGAAACAGCTCACCAAACGGAAGCCCAGCATGGTCACGCCGTTGGCAAACGACTCCTTCGAGAAGAAGGCATCGGCCACGACAATGTCGCTGACCTTCCGTAGCGCATCCCTATCCTGTGCAAGGGCACGGAGATACCATGCCATGAGCGAGTTGGGGTCCTTCATCCCTGCGAGGTACCTGGGAGGGCGGCCTGCCTTGACAGTGTCCACCGTCTGGACGGCCTTCAGGTGCACGGCGTTCCTCCCGTCCGCGTCAATCACGGCGATGTCGAGGATCTCCAGCCCGTGCCTGGCCGCGGAGGCGCAGCTGGACCAGAAGTAGCCCACGCCGAGTGTATGTTTGCCGCTCTTGTCGATGAAGCTCTGGTCGATGGCCAGGGCGGTGTGGTGCTCGTCCATGTGGGAGGTGAACCCGCTGTTGTAGCCCACCCAGTCGAACCCCTTCCGGAAGTTCTGGCGGAAGCGGCACTCGCAGGAGTCCCCGAAGCGTGACATCTGCGTGAAGTTGATGCGTTTTGGTATGCCTATGTAAAGAATCATTGTCTCGATGAAGAAGGTCAGGAAACTTTTTGCTATCTCCGCGACGCCGTTGAAGGCGTCCTTGATGACTTCGGTAAGCTGGTCAAGTGGCATTCGATTCATAGTGTGACTTGTTGTTTGGTAGCTACAAAATTACTGAAAATCATCCACTTGACCAAATTTTTCGCCACTTTTCCTGCCAATTTACACTATTTATACCACCTTTCCCGAGAGCTCTTGTTTATGGGCTGGAACTTGCCCTAAAACAGGGCGAATGCCCGGCACAATACGCGCTATGTGGTTTATAATGAGTCATTAGTAGTGATGCGTTAATTTTTTGGGATTTTATCGTAACTTATTGTAATTTAATACATTATGTGTATTTATCGATTTTTTGATTTGAAATTGATTTATCAAGCATATAACAAAATGAAGATTGTTCAATTAATGGACATAAATATAATAACGCAACAGTAGTAATGAGTCATAATTAAAAAATAACAACTAAGTATTGTATTTGATTATTGTCGATTTTATATCCCTCATTGTTCGTATTTCAAGCAAAATTACTACTTTTGCACGTGCATCCTTGGCTTGCTGACAACCACGCTGCAAATCTAAGGTTTGCAAGTCTAAAACCAGTTTAGGATATGGAAAAGATTGCTTTAGAAATAGTGAAGTTTCTTGCAGGAGAAGCCGCGTCAAATGCTTTGCAAAGACTTCTTCCTACCAAGTCTCTCGAAGAAAAAGTTGAACAGGCTTTGGGTGATGCCTTGGATAAGGTGGCGCGTGGCAATGAAATCTGGAAAGACAAGGTAGCCATACAAAAAGACGATGTCATTGAAGCCTTGGTTTGGATGGTGGATTCTCCCGATGCTTCAATTCCTTCGACAAACCTGTTTGACAAAAAACTCTTAGACCAGTTCAAAACAGAGTTGGAGAAGGATGCCAACACTTGGGCATATTTGCAAATCTTGCTGTTGAATCATAGGGTCGAGAAATCAAATGAGAAGAATGAGAAGGAAATACGTAGATTGGACGACAAGATTAAAGAATTGAAACGAAACATAGATGATAATATCCGTTATTTGACTTCCGTTCCCGCGTGGGCCGACTCTTCCACCGTCATTGGCCGTGAAAAAGACTTGGATGGACTATGGGAGATGCTTTCCGAAAATAAGCACGTTATGCTTTCGGGCTTGGGGGGCATTGGCAAGACCAAATTGGCCCAACTCCTGTTCCATAATTACAGGGACCGGTTTGATGAGGTGGCTTGGATTGGCTATAAAGGAAGTTTGAGGCAAAGTTTCCAGTATCGCATTGAGGATTATCGGGATAGGAACGACCCTTGGGAAGCAATGATGAACGATTTGCACAACGACGGGAAAACGAAACTGTTCATCATTGACAATGTGGATGATGACACCGACCAACGCCCGTTAAGCGACAAGGATTTGCGGAACTTGACGGGATGGGAAAACACGGCCATATTGCTGACTTCGAGATTGAAGGAGGAATTGCGCCCCTATTCCCGATATGAACTGAAAGCATTGGGCAAGGACGATTGCATAGCGGTGTTCAACCATTATTATGGAAGCGAAGCCGACCCTGAATGGGTGGGCAAAATCGTTGCATTGGCCCATTACCATACTTTTACCATCGAACTGCTGGCCAAGGGCGCGAAACGGGAAAACCTTGCGTCTTATTATGAGACGATTAAGGAAGGATTTGATGTTGCGAGAAGGTTTGGCACGGAACACCACGATGGCAATGCAACCATTGAATGGCATTTGAGATGCTTGTTCGATATACAGAAACGCCCGGAGGCCGACAAGAAAGTGCTGAATGGTTTTGCCGTGCTGCCTGCGAATTGCGAGTGCTCCCTTGAGGAAATAGGGCGATGGTTTGGCTTTGAAAACAAAGATTTGGATAAGTTGATACAAGACGGTTGGCTGTCGTATGACGAAGGCAAGCAAGCCTTTTCGATGCATCCTTTGGTGAGGGCGATTGTCCGTTTCGATTTCGTGGAGGATGCGCAAGGCCACAAGCAAACCATTGCGCCCGAAGGAACCACGGATAAGATTTTAGAGTGTTTTTATAGCCATAGGGAACTTGATCTTTTTGATATTAATATGGGCTTTGTTTCATTGCAGCGAATGATAGATATAGTGGAGTCGGTAATTGGTGCCGTTGATGAAAAAGAGAGCGTGCGTTTTGCTCGGCTTTATCATAGGATAGGTTGGAGTTATGATGATTTGGGCGACTACAACAAAGCATTGGAGTATTACGGGAAGGCTTTGGAAATAAGGGAGTCCAAGTTGGGCAAGGACCATCCCGACACGGCCGCGACCTACAACAACATTGCGCTGGTGTATGATAACAAGGGCGACTACGACAAGGCTTTGGAGTATTACGGGAAGGCATTGGAAATAAGGGAGTCCAAGTTGGGCAAGGACCATCCCTACACGGCCACGACCTACAACAACATCGCTGGGGTGCATTATGCCAAGGGCGACTACGACAAGGCTTTGGAGTATTACGGCAAGGCATTGGAAATAAGGGAGTCCAAGTTGGGTGAGGATCATCCTTATACGGCCGCGACCTATAACAACATCGCGGAGGCATATAGAGCCAAGGGCGACTACGACAAGGCTATGGAGTATTACGGGAAGGCTTTGAAAATAAAAGAGTCCAAGTTGGGCAAGGACCATCCCGACACGGCCACGACCTACAACAACATCGCGGCGGTGCATTATGCCAAGGGCGACTACGACAAGGCTTTGGAGTATTACGGGAAGGCATTGGAAATATATAAGTCCAAGTTGGGCAAGGACCATCCCGACACGGCCTTGACCTACAATAATATTGCCGAGGTTTATAGAACCAAAGGCGAAAATGACAATGCTTTGGAGTATCACAAAAAGGCATTGAAAATAAGGGAGTCCAAGTTGGGCAAGGACCATCCTTATACGGCCGCGACCTACAACAACATTGCTGGGGTGCATTATGCCAAGGGCGACTACGACAAGGCTTTGGAGTATTATATGAAAGCATTTAGGATACTGCTAAACACCATCAAGAACCATCCAAATACAATAACGTGTTTCCAAAATATTGCCCTTTGCTATCAAGCAGCCAAAAAGGAGAAAGAATTTGGAGAATGGTTGCAAGAGCAGTTGAGCGAGAAGGAGTAGGCGGCTTTGTTGGATTTTATTTCCTCTCCAACATCGGAAACGGCCTCATAAACGTCTTAGGGAACGGCGTTTCAAACTCCATGTCTTGTTTCTTGTAAGGATGATGGAAGCAGAGTTTGTAGGCGTGCAAACACAGGCGACCCAAGGAATTGTCGTAGGCATCGGTGCCTTGAGGTTGTTTGTAAGCCGAAGTGCCATATTTCGGGTCGCCTACTACGGGATGCCCAATGTCGGCCATGTGGACACGGATTTGGTTCTTGCGGCCGGTTTCCAATTGCAACTCTAACAGGGAATACTTCGGGGTGGAATATAGGGTCTTGTAATAGGTTTGCGCAAACTTCCCGCCATTGTCGGTGGGGCTGGAATAGGTGATGAAAGCCTTGTTGTCCTTCAGCCATGACTCCACCATGCCTTCCTTTTTCTCCACGCAACCGCACAGCACAGCCACATAACGGCGGTCGTAGACGGTGTTTTTCCAGTCTTCCTCAAATGTTAAGGCCACTTCCTTGCTTTTCGCAAAGAGCATCAGGCCGCTGGTGTCGCGGTCGAGGCGGTGGATGGTGTGGGCGCGGCAACGTTGTTGTGTGTAGATGAAATATTGGTTTAGAATACTTTGTGCCGTTTCTTTTTCCTTGGTGGGGCTGTTGGTGAGCAGACCTTCCTTCTTGTCGATGACCAAAAGGTACTTGTCCTCATAGATGATGTTCAGCCATGGGCTGCGGAAGCGTTCCTTGGCGGTAGGTTTCCCGATTTCGACGACCATGCCGGGTTCGAGGGCAAAGTCAAATTGAGAGGTGCGCTTGCCGTCGACGCTGACGACCTTGTTGGCCAACATGTTTTTCACCTTGTTCCTACTGATGCCGTCCAATTTCTTCATCAGGAATTCCATCAGTTTTGATTCCTCTGTCACGTTGAATTTCAGTGGGTTGCTTTTGCTATGGGGAGCTCTTTTGCTGTCTTTTTTCATCGAATCTTAAGTCTGAATAATAAATTTTAAATTTTCAATCTTGAATTAGAACGGTACTTGTTCGTCGGAGGTGATGGAAGGATAGGAGGTCATGCCCTCGTCGTCATTCATCTTTGAGCCGATGACCAAAGGTTGGTTATCGAACTGGTTGTTAGGGCCAATGGTAGTAAAATTGCTATTGTCGAAGCCCTGCTCAAACTCCTCAAAACGAGCGTATTGACCAACGAAACGCAGTTCCACTTCGCCTAATTTGCCGTTACGGTGCTTGGCAATGTCGATGATGGTGTAGCCTTTGGGCTTGTCCTCAGCATCTACGCCATCTTTGTAATACTCAGGACGATAGATAAACATCACCATATCGGCGTCCTGCTCGATGGCGCCCGATTCGCGCAAGTCGGAAAGGATGGGCTTTTTCGAGCCGGGACGTTGCTCCACGCTACGGCTGAGTTGCGAAAGGGCCAAAACAGGAATTTCCAACTCCTTGGCCAAACTCTTCAATGAGCGCGAGATGGTACTGATTTCCTGCTCACGGTTGAGTCCTTTGTCGCCTTTTGCTGTCATAAGTTGCAGATAATCAATGAAAACCATCTGAATATCATGCTGTTGCTTCAGTCGGCGGCACTTGGCTCGGAGTTCAAAAATGGACAATTGCGGCGTGTCGTCAATGAAGATGGGCGCATCAGTGAGCGGCGTGACTTTGGTGTTCAGTTGCTGCCATTCGTATTCGGCCAAGTCGCCGGAGCGGAGTTTGTCGGCAGTGAGTGATGTTTCGGTCGAAATCAGTCGCGTAACCAATTGAACAGAAGACATTTCCAAGGAGAAAAAGGCAATCGGCCTGTTGAAATTGACGGCGGCATTGCGGGCTAAATTCAGCGCAAAAGCCGTCTTACCCATGCTGGGACGCGCGGCCAAAATGATGAGGTCCGACTTCTGCCAGCCTTGTGTGATGCGGTCGAGTTCGGTGTAGCCCGACGGCACGCCGCGCAGCTTGTTGTCGGCGTTTTTGGCGTTTTGGATTTCCTTAATTGCCTTGCTTACAAGGTCTTGCATCGAGTCGTAACTCCGGCGCAAGTTGTTCTCGCTGATTTGGAAAAGGTTGTTTTCAGCCTTGTCAAGTAGGTCGAAAACATCGGCAGTGTCTTCAAAAGCCTCGTGAATCATGTCGGAAGAAATCAGAATCAGTTGACGCTGAATGTGTTTCTGCATGATGATGCGGGCGTGATACTCAATGTTGGCCGCCGAAACCACGCGGTTGGTGAGTTTCGAGATATAGTAGGCACCACCCACCATTTCCAGTTCGCCCCGTTGTTTTAGTTCGTTGGTAACAGTCAGAATGTCAATGGGTTCAGACTTTCCGAAAAGGGCTTTGATGGCGGCGAAAATCTTCTGGTGCTTGTCCAAATAGAAGGCTTCGGGCGACAAAATATCGATGACTTCGTTGACGGCTTCCTTTTCCAACATGAGGGCACCGAGCACCACTTCCTCAAGGTCAGTGGCTTGTGGAGGGATACGCCCCTGAGTAGCAAACACTTGCTCTGGAGTCATCAAGTTTCGTTTTGCGGCATCGCCGAATGGACGGCGCGTTATGGTATCGTTGGGCATGATTTTTCTGTTTTGGACGGCAAAATTAAGCATTATTTCCCGACCCTTCCGAAGCAATTCAAGGAAGTTATCAACTACTTGAAAAGGTGTTGATAAGTTTTTGCAACGATTTCATTCTCAGCGATTAAGTCTTCTCGCGCTTGTTGATAACCTATGAGGTCGTTGCTGGTGGCTTCGAGGATGATTCGGCTGTGTTCGAACAGTTTGGCTTCGCTAAAAAGTGCCGTTTCAATGCGTTGCAATGTCAAGCCGCGCTTGATGGCCGGATGGTAGAATTGGGCCGATTGAAGCACATCAAAGAGGTTGAAGACCTTGTAGCCGACCTCTTTGTTTTGGATGATTTCGTGGCGGAGTAGGGTAGTGGTGAGGTTTTGCGGCGTGAAGCATACAATCTGCTCATAATGAGAGAGTTTCTCAATGAGAAGGCCGATGGCGTTTTTCCAAAGTCCTTGATTTTCAAAGCAATCCCAAACGAAATTTCCGTCGGGTTCATGCTCGCCTTGCATGGCAAAGGCCAAAATCAACTCCTCGTAAGGTTTCGTTCCGTCAAGTTCAGGCACGGCTGGACGGTGCAAAAGCAGGTTCAAGTAGGCGATTGATTTGGGTTTGGGCTGTGGAGCCAACGAGTAAAGTGTCTTGTAATCAATGTAGTACGAGTTGGTTTCCAAAGCCTCAATTTGGTGCGCTTCCAATGAATTTGGGTCAAGTTGTTGGAGCATCTTGGCGTTGGAGTTCACGCCGTTGAAGTAGTTTCGGAACAGGGTTTCGTCCTCGATGGCCGTTGTGAAAAGGAAACTGTTTTTCGGAACCAATTTCCAGCAATGTCCTTGAAAATCACAAGGATAAGGATTGTTGCATTGCGTCCCGATATTGACCAAAGGCGAATGGGGCAGGGCGACCACCTTCTTCAACCGTTCCACATTTTTCTTGACAAAAGCCTCACGTTCAATGACATATTCCATCACCGACTCCAACTTGAACAACTGTTTCACATCAATCGGGCCATTTTTCACATAATCGGCGTTGAGGTACATCAGTTTGAAGTTGCTCAGTGGCACTCCGCAACCGTGCAGCACATAATATTGAAGCGCGGCATCATTATAATAGGTGTCGCTGAGGCGCAACGAACTTTTCACCTCCACGGCCAACCATCGGTCGCCGTCGCGAACGATCATGTCGAGCATGATGAGCGTGTCATTGTGCTGAAAAACAGCCTCATACATCACATTGATTTCGGGATTGCTGAGGTTGGCCCAAGTTTCCGCCACCTTCTTCGGGAATTGCGATGGCGAATTGGGCGACATGTCGACACCGTTTGGAAAATACTCATGTGCCAATACGCCCACATCCGTACCGCGCTGAAACTTAGCCCTTTGCTCGATGCTGAGTTTGTCGCGCAGATAAGGGTGCTTTTTCTGCATGTACAAGGCCTTTTCGCATTGTAACCCCTTGATATATGTGGATTTGGAGAGAATGTGCATGGTCAGTTGGTATAGTCGACGCAGTCTTCGGTGATGAGTGGCAGGTAGTTGAAGCGGCGCATGAGTTGGGCGACGGCCAAAACGTCTTTCTGACAATAGATTTTGATGCGCTCAAGGTCGTTTTCTTGCCAGTAAACGCGCCCAACCTCGCTCCCGTTGATGTCGTCCTTGGGCGTTGGAATGTCCAAAACGGCGCAAAGCAAGTCCAAGGAAGTGTAACTTTTGTAGTCGCCGAATTTCCAGAGTTCCATCGTGTCTATGAAGTTGGTTTCCCACGGTTTCTTTCCCGCAACTTGCAGTATGCGAGGGATTTGTATGCCATTGATGAGCATCCTTCGGGCAATGTAAGGGAAGTCGAATTCTTTGCCGTTGTGGGCGCAAAGTTGGGCATCGGGCGTGTCATAGTAGCGGCTCAGCATATTGGCGAAATCAGTGAGCAAGGCCTTCTCGTCGTGACTGTAAAACGACTTCAGGCGGAAGCGTTGGTCGTTGAAGAAACCCACTGAAATACAGACGATTTTGCCAAATTCTGCATAGATGGCGGCACGGTCGTAAAGCGATTCGGGCGTGGCGTTTTCGTCGCCCTTGCCGATTTGCTCTGCTTTATGCGCCCAAAGTTTTTGCATCCGTTCTGAGAGTTGGTCGAAGGTTTTCTCGTGCGAAACGGTTTCGATGTCAAGAAAGAGGGTTTTGGAGAAGTCGGGGTATGTCATTGTCGTTGAATTGTTGATGGTTGAATGGTCTATCGAATCTCTTGAAAATCAGTGTACTTTCCTGACGGTGCGACGGATTCGATTTTCATGTTGGTAATATATGAATAAGGTGTGCCCTCGCCACAAAGCAGGGTGAAGCGGTCCAAGTCCTTTTCCTCGCCCTCGGCCTCGATGTGGACGCTGCCGTCGGCGCGGTCGTTTTCCACATAGCCGACCACATTGCATTGCAGCCCGTAGCGATGCACATAACGCCGGAAACCGACATTGAACACCCGACCGTAAATCCTTATGGAATAGGCTTTTGTCATAGCGCAAACTTTAATCCGGGAATCTGTTTGAGCAGGGCGTAGGTCTTTTCAAGATGCTCCTTGCTCTCAATGTCGATGTTGTAGCAATAACTGAGGTAATTGCCTTTGTCACTGCTTCTTATGTTGACAAAACTATGCACCGTCTTGCTCTCCGACAAGGCTTGGCTGATGTTTCGCTTGGCCTCCTCGTTGGGAATTTCGGCGGCGATAATCAGTTTGATGTCAAAGTTTTGGGGGTAGATGAGTTGTTGCTGAGTGTCAAACATGTGCTTTGTAATTGTGGTTTGCAAAGGTAGTGATTTTTCGTCACGGATGAGCCTTTTTTTGATTCTTGCCGCTAAATTCGCCTTTGGCAACAATAATTTGTCGTACCTTTGCGTCTTGAAATAAGGAGTTGACCAATGCTGGCTTTGTGGATAACAATAAAAGTTTTCATCAAGGGGATGATTATGGGCGCGGTGAATGTCTTTCCCGTGTCAAGCGGCACCGTGTCGCTCATCTTGGGTGTGTTCGAGCGTTTTGTCAATTCCATCAAGTCGTTGAACCACAAGAACTTCAAGTATCTTCGAAAGGGTCAAGCCTTTGAGTTTGCCCGCCGCACCGATTTCAAGTTCTTCTTGACCATCGTTTTGGGACTTTTTACGGGCATGATACTGACAGCCATTTTCCTGAAGCAGTCCCTGAAATCCTACGAGGTCTACACTTGGTCGTTTTTCATCGGGCTAATCATCGCTTCGGTTGTGTATGTGATGAAACGCATAGAGAAGGTGAATATCAAGAACATACTGCTCATTTTGGCGGGATTCGCAATCTCTTTCATGCTGTCTATTAAATCAAATCCTTATTCCAACGACAATTTCCTCTATCTTTTCCTTTGTGGTATCGTTGGGGCTACCGGCATGGTCGTTCCGGGCATCTCAGGCTCGCACCTCATGCTGCTGATGGGCAACTACGAATTGATTGTTACTGAGGCGATTCCAGCCTTGACAAAGGCTTCGACTTTCATGCACGGTGCAAGGATTCTGTTTCCTTTCGCCTTGGGGTCAGTGGTGAGTATCGTGTCGTTTTCCTACCTGCTTTCGTGGCTCATGCGCGATTTCCGCAACGAAACGCTGTCGGCACTCGCTGGCTTCATGTTAGGCAGTTTGCCGGTGGTCTACCCTTGGAAGGAACCTACCGCCGACATGATGGATTTCGCTTTCCATCTGCCGCAGTGGAACTCTGAACTGCTGATGGCCGTCGTTATGATGGTTCTTGGCGCGGCAACAGTATATCTGTTGGAACTGATGGCAAGGCATACCGCAAGGAAACAGGCTGAGCGATTGTTGAATCCCAAACCGAAAAGACATGGCAAGAAAACTCAATAGAATCGAATTCACACTTCGCGAAGGCGAGGATTTTATCCCTTTAATCTCATTGCTGAAAGCCTGCGATGTGGTATATTCTGGTGCCGAAGCCCAAGAGGTTGTCAGTGCGGGCATGGTGCTCCGCAACGGCGAAGTGGAATACCGCAAGCGTGCCAAGATTACCGCTGGAGAAATCATCGTCTTTGAAAACTACGAGATTTTTGTGGAAGGTTGGGACGGATAAAACGAAAAAGAGGGTGTGTCAAAACTGTCACATCCTCTTTTTTGTCTCGTATGGTCGGTTGTGAGCCATCGAGAGGTTCATGCCGCGTTTTTTCATTTATGGGCAGATGCCTCCCATGAAGCCGAAAAGAGGCCGTATGGTTGGCCGTTATGGTCCTTGCGGAGGCCTTGCCCTTGTGGCACCCCC
>CACXQO010000059.1 GCA_902769815.1 uncultured Bacteroidia bacterium
TGAGAAGATTCCGGCAGGCAAGAAACAATACGCCATGAGCTTCGTGCTGATGTCGCCCACCACCACCCTCACCGACAAGGTGATTGAGAAGACGATGGGAAAAATCCAAGGCGCGATGGAGAAGGAATTGGGAGGAGTTTTGAGATAGTTGAAAAGATTATGGCTTATGGCCTATGACTATGGCTGCTTTACCAGAAGCAGGAACTTCAACCTTGGTTAAAGCTGCCATAGTCATTAGCCATCGGCCATCAGCCAAACTGTACAACTAACTAACTGAACAACTGACATGGACGTACAAGCAATAAAACGCACCTTCGGCATCATCGGCACTGACCCCGAATTGGATCGCGCCATCGGTATAGCCGCGCAGGTGGCCGCCACCGACCTCACCGTGCTCATCACGGGCGAGAGCGGCACAGGTAAGGACGTGTTTCCGAAGATCATCCACCAAAACAGCACCCGCAAACACGGCCAATATTTCGCCGTGAACTGCGGTGCCATCCCCGAAGGAACCATTGATTCTGAGCTGTTTGGCCATGAGAAAGGCTCCTTCACGGGTGCCGTCAACGAGCGCAAGGGCTATTTCGAGATTGCCGACAAAGGCACCTTGTTTTTGGACGCAACAAAGTGATGAAAACCGATGTCAGAATCGTGGCCGCCACCAATGTCGATTTGCCCGTGGCCATCGAGCGTGGGCGTTTCCGCGAAGACCTTTATTATAGGTTGAACACCATCCCGATTCATATTCCCGCCTTGCGCGAAAGGAAGGCCGACATTCCCCTCTTGTTCAGGAAGTTTGCCGCCGATTTCGCCGAGCGCAACCACATCCCTGCCATCACTTTGATGCCCGAGGCCGTCAAAATGCTGGAAAACTACCGTTGGGACGGTAACGTGCGCCAACTGAAAAACGTGACGGAGCAGATTTCCATCATGGAAACCGACCGCAACATCACGACTGAGACCTTGGCCAAATATCTGCCTAACAGGGTGATAAACAATTTACCCATATTGCTACCCCGCGAGGACACGCCCGAGGGCATGTCGGAGCGCGACCTGCTTTATCGCGTACTGTTCGACATGAAAAAAGACATTGCCGAATTGCGTGCGCAAGTCAATAATATGAGCGGCAGTCGCCCGATGGAACCGACCTACGTGCAGCCCAATTCGGTCACACAAATCGGAGATACGGTGGTGACGCGGGTAAGCCACGATGAGCCAGAGGTCAGTGAGCAGGAATATGCTGAGTTCATTCCCGCCGAGGAAACTTCGCACTATGGGGTCTTTTCGACAAGCTCAATGACCAATAGCTCAACGCCCGAAACCCTCTCACTTGAACATCATGAGAAAGAAATGATTATCAAGGCTTTGGAAGCCCATCGCGGTAAGCGAAAGGATGCGGCCAAGGCTTTGGGCATTAGTGAGCGCACACTTTACCGCAAAATCAACGAATACGGCATAGATTTATGAAAATCAAGGCGTTAATAGTGGTTGTTGTTTTGGCTCTTATGTGCCACAGTTGCGGCTTTTATTCTTTCTCAGGCGCATCGATTCCCGCCGAGGCCAAAACCGTTTCCGTGGACTATTTCCCGAACCATGCCCAACTCGTCAACCCGATGTTGAGCAACATCTTCACCAACGCTTTGCGCGACGCCATGACCAACCAAACCACATTAGATATGGTGGAATCGGGCGGCGACATCGCCTTTGAAGGCGAAATCACCGACTACAAGACCATGCCTGTGGCCATCACCTCGGGGCAGACCGCCGCCATGAACCGACTCACCATCACGGTCAACGTGCGTTTTAGCAACCGCATCGACGAAACGAAGGACTTCGAGCAAAGTTTCTCGCGATACGAAGACTACCCCAGCGACCAAGACCTGAACGCGGTGCAAGAGGCACTCACGACGACTATCACTGAGCAATTGGTGGAAGACATTTTCAATAAAGCATTGGTAAATTGGTGATTATGGACAGCAAGCAACTGATAGGATACATGACAATGCCTGAGCGCATGAAGGGCAATGATGTGGACGAAGTGGAACAGATGGTGAAGACCTTCCCTTATTTCTCCATCGCTCATACGCTCCTTTCCATAGCTTACCAGAATATCGGCAGTCCCAACTACGACAGCCAACTGAAACGCGCCGCTGCCACCATGCCCAATCGCGATAAGTTGCGCTTACTCAGCATGATAGCCAAGCATCGCCTCGAAAGCAAACCCGATATTCCAGCCCTTCCCGATGAGTTTGAACCCAAGGACAACGTCTTCTCCTCCATCGAATCCATCGACACGAAGGAAGAACAAAACGGTAGCATCATCCGCGAAAAAGTCTTCATCATCCCCGAAATCGACCTCAGCGGCAGCCACGAGGAACTTTCCGCCGAAATGGCCCTGTTGGAAGAAAAGCGCAAGTCGATCGACGAGCTGAAAGCCATCATCGCCAACCGCCTGAAGGAAATCGAGGAAGAAAAACAACGCAAGGAGGCAGGCAAGCCTGCACCAAAGAAACTCTCACGCAAGGAACTGATAGACAAATTCATAACCGAAAACCCAAGCATCTCGCGACCCAAGGCCGAGTTCTACAACCCCATCTCCGTGGCCCAAAACAGCATCATCGACCAAGAGAACATCGTGAGCGAAACTTTGGCAAAAATATACGAGCAACAAAACTATTTTGAGAAGGCAATTTCAATTTATAAAAAATTAGGCTTGAAATATCCAGAAAAAAGTCGTTATTTTGCAGCCCAAATTGAACGGCTTCAAGAAAGTCAAAAAAGTCAAACATTAAATAATTAAACATGTACACATTAGTAGTAATTTTAATCCTGATTGTCAGCGTGTTATTAGGATTGATTGTTCTGGTTCAGAACTCAAAAGGCGGTGGTTTGGTTTCCAACTTCGGTGGTGCCAACCAGATGATGGGCGTGCGCCAGACGACCGATTTCCTCGAAAAAGCCACTTGGACGATGGCTATCGTGCTGGTAGTGCTCTGCCTGTTTTCGAGCAAAATCCTGCCCGTGAGTTCCAAAGAAGGCACTTTGAAGAGTGAAGTCAGTTCGCAAATCGAGAACATGATGCCCAACATTCCCGCTACGGAAGTTCCTGCCACAACAAACGAGGCTCCAGCCCAAAGCGAAACTCCCGCTGGACAAGAATAAGGCTTTTGCAAAAGCCAACAAAAAAAGCCAAGGTGGAAACGCCTTGGCTTTTTTGGGTTTACGGCATCCGCATACCCTCAATACAAAAAATTATCGTACGGATAGCGAATCGCGTGCATATCGCGGATTTCCTTGTATAGCAAATCACGGAATTCCTGATAGTTGTCGCGATTTTTGGCGGAGATGAAGATGCAGTTTTCGTTCATCTTGGCCATCCAAGTCTTTTTCAGTTCCTCGTACGATACGTTTCGTTTTGTGGGCGGCGTGAGGTCATCGGGGTCTTTCTCCTCCCAAGTGTAGGCGTCGGTCTTGTTGAACACGACGATGGTTTTCTTGTCGGCGCAGCCCAACTCGGCCAAGGTTTGGTTCACCACCTCCATCTGAGCCTCGAAGTCGGGATGCGAAATATCAACCACATGGAGCAGGATATCAGATTCTCTTACCTCGTCCAGAGTCGACTTGAACGACTCCACCAAATGGTGCGGCAGCTTGCGGATAAATCCCACAGTGTCAGACAAGAGGAAAGGCAAGTTTTCCACCACCACCTTACGTACGGTCGTGTCCAAAGTGGCGAATAGCTTGTTCTCGGTGTAGACCTCCGACTTGCTCAGCAGGTTCATGATCGTGGATTTGCCCACATTAGTATAGCCCACCAAAGCCACGCGCACCAGCTTGCCACGGTTTTTGCGCTGCACGGTCTTCTGCATGTCGATTTCCTTCAATTTCTCCTTCAGCAATGCAATTCTGTCGAGAATCAAGCGGCGGTCGGTCTCGATTTGGGTCTCACCAGGACCGCGCATTCCGATACCGCCGCGCTGGCGTTCCAAATGCGTCCACATGCGGGTCAGACGGGGCAGAAGGTATTGGTATTGTGCCAATTCCACCTGCGCCTTGGCGTGTGCTGTGTGCGCATTGGAGGCGAAAATATCCAAAATCAAACTCGTGCGGTCGAGCACTCGGCACTCCAAGGCCTGCTCCATGTTGCGGGCTTGGGTCGCGCTCAATTCATCGTCGATGACGGCAATCTCGATGTTCTCCGCCTTGATGTATTGGTGGATTTCCTCCAACTTGCCTGAACCTAAATAGGTTACGCTGCTCGGCCTGTCCATAGCCTGCACGAAGCGCGTCACTGGAACACCGCCAGCCGTTTCGAGCAAGAATGACAGTTCGTCCAAATATTCTTCAGTGCGCTCGCGGCCTTGCTTCTTCGAGGCCACGGCTATCAGAACTGCCCTTTCGGGAATTTTTTCGTAGGTTATGAAGTCGCCCATAGTGTCTGCATAATTATAGAAATGCACAAAAAACTGTAACTGTTCTACAAAGTCCCGATAACAACATCCAAGTCAATCTCTGCATTGACACAATGATTGTTTACAGGATAATGTCTGACTTTCAACTTATCGAACAACAAATCTTGTTTGACCTGGGTCAGTTGATCAAACCCAAAATCGTTACCAATAAAATCCGCCTTTTGATGATTCCTCAATAACCGGTTATACTTTGCGAAAATGTCTTCTGTCATTATCTCTTTGTTCTCCCATACCAAAGGATTGTTTTCGGCATCAGTTGGCGGCTTCACAATATATGGATAACTGATAATCAATCCAAACGCTTTGTAATCATTCATATTGAATGACGAAAAGTCATTTAATATGGATTGGGCTTTTATGTATGAAGCGGGAATTTGTCCGATTGCCTTATTTTTCACCTCCTTAAATCCAGATTTAACTTCAAGAATGATGAGATAATGCTCTTCTTCTCTATCAAGATGAAAGACAAACTTAACAGATGCTAACGCAGTTGGATCTGTCTGGCTTTCCTTCCAAATATACAGGTCCTTGTTGATACCAAAAAACGAAGGATTATAGAACTGTTGTAAGTCTCGTACATTAAACATTATTCCTGACCCAGTTTTTCAAGTTCATCATCAAGAGCCTCATCTTCTTTGGACAACATTCCGACAGCATTGAAAAAGGTCGTCATCGGTATCCCTTTTTTCCCAATGGCCAACGACTCTATTTTGGTTTTCCCGTTTTCAGACGAGAAGAAATAAGCACCCACATTGTCTCTGTCAAGATAATGCTCAGTCACTATGGGTGGTAATCTGCATAAAAGCATTCTCATTAATGCAAGCAGAAAGCAAATCGACTATGGAAATCTGCATTTCCGGATGCAGATGAGCCTCTGGCTCCTCAATACAAATGGCAGTATTGGATATGGAACCTCCCAAAATCAACTGCAATAGAGGAGTCAATTCTTTGATGGAAGAAGCAGCAGCTCCCAATGGGATTCTTTGATGGTCTTCGGTAACCAAATAAAGGTTGTCTTTTTCCATCAGCAAGTCTCCTTTGATAAGATTATGAATCTGGGAAACAAAAAATTCATTCTGTTTGCCCCCTACCAATCTATTGAATAATACAGAATTATTTATTCTATCGTTATCACGAAGAAAAAGATCGTATAGTCCAAGATTACTCGATCCTCGCTGCGCAGTATAGTCGCCCGTCAATAAAGAAGCCCTTCCCGGAGGCAATAAAAAGGAGAGTTGAATATTTATACCCAAAAAACTATGACACAACTGTTGACTTATTGTACGATAGATAGCTTTTTCAAAACGTTGCTGATAATAGGCACTCGACCTTATTCTTTCACCATTTATTTCGATGTTAAATGCATAAAAAAACTCTTTGTCTTTGTCGTTTTTGGCATCAACTCGAGTATATTTAATGGCAAAACTGTCTTCAACATTCTTGAAATCAAACTTGACATCACACCTGAAATCATCAAAATTGTATAAATAGACAAAAAACTTTCTAACATCGTTCTGCATCCAATCGATTAAGTCTGCTGATTTCAAGTCAAACGAAAACTCCTTTTTATCGTTGACTTCACTCCCTATCTTTTCCAACAAAAAATCGAACATCCTTTCCGAAGAAAAAACATAAAACAAATAATACGCCAAGAAATTGACATAACTTTTGCCCAAACTTGATTCTCCAGTAAACAACATGACTGGCTTCAACTCAATCTCTTGGTTTTTGACAGGACCTAATTCATTTATTTTGATACTGACTTTATTCTTTGACAGGACCTAATTCATTTATTTTGATACTGACTTTATTCATTTCATTTAATATCAAATAATCGTTGCAAAAATACGCTTATTTTGACAATAATACTAATCTAATCAATATTTTGTCATAAATTGCTTCGTCGTTCCTTCTCGCAATGACGCAAAGCGGCCCTAATTAGTACTGCCTGAATCCTATAATCTTCCGAACCTCATTCAAAGTCTTTGCCGCGCTTTCGCGGGCCTTTTCGGCACCCATGCGGGCGATGCGGTCTAAGCGTTCCGTGTCGGACGAGAACTCGATGATGCGCTCTCGGATGGGCGCGACGGTTTTTTCCAAGTCCTCTGCCAACTGTTTCTTCATGTCGCCGTAGCGGATGGAGCAGTCGTTCCATTTCTCGTCGAAGTATTTCACCGTTTCAGGCTCGCTGACGATGTTCATCATCGTGAAAAGGTTTTGGATGACTTCGGGCTTGGGGCTGTTGGGCTCGGTCGGGCCGCTGTCGGTCACGGCACGCATCACCTTCTTGCGCATGGTTTTTTCGTCCTCGAAGAGGTAGATGCAGTTGCCGTCGCTCTTGCCCATCTTGCCGCTGCCATCGAGGCCAGGCACCTTGATGGCGTCGCCGCCGAAATAGTAGTTTTGCGGCTCGGGGAAGAACTCGATGCCGTAGATGTTGTTGAAACGGCGGGCGCACTTGCGGGCCATCTCCATGTTTTGCTCTTGATCCTTGCCCACAGGCACCCATTTGGCGCGGTGCTGGAGGATGTCGGCGGCCATCAAGGTCGGATAGGTGAACAGGCCTGCGTTCACATTATCAGGCTGTTGGCGGGCCTTTTCCTTGAAGGTGGTCACGCGGCCCAGCTCACCGATGTAGGCGTTCATATTGAAATAGAGATACAGTTCAATCGTCTCAGGCACATCACTCTGGATGTAAATGGTGGCCTTTTCGGGGTCGATGCCGCAGGCGAGGTATTCAGCCAAAATCGTGCGGGCTGAACGCTGTATGTTTTCCGGCTTCGGGTGTGTGGTCAGCGAGTGCCAGTCGGCGATGAAGAAATAGCAGTTGTAGTCTTCCTGCATCTTCACGAAGCTGCGCACGGCACCGTAATAGTTGCCGAGGTGGAGGTTTCCGGTGGGGCGGATGCCGCTCAAAACGATGTCCTTATTCATTGTTTAATTGTTGACTGTTGAAGGGTTGAATTGTTGTTTGAGGGTGCAAAAATAGGAAAATTTATGGGGATTATTGACAATGCCAAACTATAACGACTCTATTTCATCAGTTGAGAGACCTGTATATTTTACTATTGTTTCTGCCGACACACCATCAGATTTCATATTGCGGGCAATTCTAAGCACCCCTTTCCTTTCCGCTGTTTCAAGTGTGCTGGTATAATCCCAATACTCTTTTTGGCTCGCTTCGTACTGTCTGCGTTCTGTCTCTGAATACCTTGCGATTTCCGCTTGCTCGAAGAGTTTTTTGAAAACACGGTCTTGCAGGGCTACGGGGCGTTCGAGCAGACGTGAAAGATTACGCAACACAAACATCCATTTATCGAACATTGTCACCAATTCGTTCTCGACTTTGTTGAACTTAGGCATTTCGAGATAGACAAACGTCAACTTGTCGTAAAACACGTGGTTGTCTTCCACATCCTTCAGTTTTATCTCGTGGCGATAACTGTTGGCAGGATATTCATTGTTTGGGAACTCGAAGTTAAGGATGCCGACCGTATAGACGTTCTCTAAATGATAGTCCCACTTCCCTTTTGGCGCCTGTTGGCGGATGGGTGTGGTAGCATAGTAAATGCTACGGTCCTTGAAATAGGTCTGCTCAGCCTTCTGCATCTCGACAATAAAGCGACTGCCGTCCTTTGTCGTGCAATAGACATCGAATATGGAACGGGGGTCGCCATAGCCATCGCCAAGATTCTCGCCATTGAGGTACAGTACATCCTCTATTTCCTTCTCTTCTCCGTTGAACAGGGCGTTGAGAAAACTGATGAGCAAGTCCTTGTTCATCTCAGTACCAAACAGTTTCTTGAAACCAAAGTCGGTATAGGGATTGATGTATTTCTCCTTGTTATCTGGTACCATAGTTCATGCTTTGTTTTCCGCGCAAATATACGAAGAAACTTTTATACACATGCTATTCCACCACAAATTTCCGCGTCGCCACCACAAATTTCCGCGTCGCTTCGCCTACGGTGATGAAATACATCCCTTGAGGCAACGATGAAACATCAATCTGTTGGTTTTCAGCGTTAATATTGCCGGAAAGGACGGTTTGGCCCATGAGGTTGGCAATTTGGAATTCGGAATGATGAATGTGGAATGTGGAATGATGAACGGTAAGAACGCCGTTGGTAGGATTAGGATAAACCGTAAAGGTCCCTGAGCCTGTCGAAGGGCCGTCCTCTTCCACACCGTGAAGGTCGCTAATGACTGCGTCGCAGTCCTCGTCGCCGTATTTGAACACCAGTTCGCCCTCATTCCAATAGCAACGCATACCTTCCACGCGCATTCTGTCACCGTCGCCCAGCAGTTTTTCAGGGAAGAAACTGGTGAGGTGGCCGATACCACACACAATATTGCCGCTGAAGAGGTCGTCGGGGTCAGTCACACGCAGCATCCTATAGATCCTGCCCTCGTATTCGATTTCTTCAACTGCGTCCACATGCATGGTAAGGATTTCCGTGCCGACAAAAATGTTCCAACTGTCGCCCACTTCGGCTCCAAAGTCGTACAGCACGGTAAACTCTTCCAAAGTCTTGTTCCACCAATACAACTTGCCGTTGAGTTCAAAGACATACTCATGCGTCACCTCTTCACGCAATCCCTTGTCGTAAAGCGTGTTGATTTTCACAAGGATATGCGTCGGCTCATCGTTGATAATGGTGTCTCCTGCCTGATACATATATTGGTAGGTGATGGTGCCATTCTCATTCAAGATTTCATAGTACCATTCAGGATGGCTCGGAGGTGTGATAGTAGTCTGATCGCAATCATATCCCCCTTCGTGATAAAGCATCTCGCCATCATTAACATAACAACGAAGGTATTCTATTTCTTCTGCATCAAACATTTCCAATCCATCACAAACATAAATGCTGGGGAACAATCCTTTCTCATAACCGATTCCCTCGATGATTTTCCCACTATAATATTGAACATCCTCGTTAAACCTAACCCACTGCGTGCGATAAGTGTGTCCATTCCATGTCACGCTGCCAACGCTATCGACAACCACCTGATGCGAACATTCACCTACTTCGTAGTACCACGATTCGCCTGCCTCGGCATCAAAGTCATACAAGGTCGAGAAGGCATTTGTGGTCGGGTTGAACCAATACACCTTGTTGTCTTCCTCGTACACAAATTCTCCTCCTTCATGCCCAGTGTCAACAAAATTCTGATTGATGATGCTGCAATGATGGCCTTGAATGATAGTGTCGCCTTCCACGAAAAACCTCTCGTATTCAGGATGCGTGCCCCATGGATTGAACACATCGAAATACCATTCCGCCCCTTGGGGAGCAAATGTTGCAGGTGCTCCATCGCTGTTCATCACGCAATCGTCAAACTCCTCATTGTCCCAAATTAGATTGCCGTTCTCATGATAGCACAACAGATGGACAAATGCCCCTGTCCAACCTTCATATCCGCTGTTCAGAAAGCCGTATGTACTGCCCACACCTTCAATCCAGTATTCTTGTACTTCCTTAGCTTCGCCAAAATACCAGGCAAGCCCCAATTGTCTTCTCATAGTACCATTCACCTCCGTTTCAGATTCTTCAAGTACAATCAACTGATAATCACCCCAACCTACAGTAACAGTATCGCCCACGGTCAAGTTGAAATCGTAAAGCAGCACTTCGTCTTCATAGGATTGTCCCCAATATCTGCGGAAATATACCCTCTTGTCC
This sequence comes from uncultured Bacteroidia bacterium, assembly GCA_902769815.1. Taxonomy (GTDB): domain Bacteria; phylum Bacteroidota; class Bacteroidia; order Bacteroidales; family F082; genus Limimorpha. Next base: position 10,160 of record CACXQO010000059.1, read on the forward strand.
TCTTCACGAACTGCACCTGCTATTTTCTTGGATTGATACACACTTTCCTTCCAAACAAGTTTATAGTCCACACCATCCAAGTTGATATTATCCCTAATACTTTGTATTTCAGTATGGTAATCATTCGGATAGTTCATGGAACCCATGTAAACCACATTCCATTTCTGGCGGTTGTTAGCCTCATGAACCATGGGGAAATAATCTTGAATAGTACCTTCAATTTGGATGTCATCAATGCAAATGGCAGATTGTCCAGAACAATAGTGGTGACGAATGGCGACATAGACCTCCTGACCGGTATAAGCGGAAAGGTCAACGGTATAGTTGTACCAGTTGCCCTGACGGTTTCCCGCATCTTTAGCGGCTATGGTCCATTGAGACAAAAGCGTGAAAGCCAACGGGTCATCGTTGACTGTAGTTGAGATGGATACCCCAAAATGCTCGGCAGGGTAGATTTCATCCAAAGCACATGCATAAAAATTGATAACGGGCCAGTCTTCACTCAACGAGGACAGTCCAACCTTGAAGGGTGCCGTCTTCAAAGTCGAAAGAGAGTTGCTGCGCCACGCCACCAAGGACGAAGCCAGCCAAAATCGCTACAGTTAATACTAATCTTTTCATTGTCGTATGTTTTTGATTGTTATCTTTTACCACGATTAACGCACCACAAATTTCCGCGTCTCGCCTGCAAAGGTAATGAAATACATACCTTGAGGCAATGATGAAACATCAATCTGTTGGTTTTCAGCATTAATATTGCCGGAAAGGACGGTTTGACCCATAAGGTTGGCAATTTGGAATTCGGAATGATGAATGTGGAATGCGGAATGATGAACGGTAAGAATGCCATTGGTAGGATTAGGATAAACCGTAAAGGTTCCTGAGCCTGTCGAAGGGCCGTCCTCCTCCACACCGTGTACCTCCGAATAAATCGCGTCACAGTCCTCGTCGCCAGGTTTAAAGACCAATTCGTCCTCAATCCAATAGCAGCGCAGGCCTTCCACGCGCAGGCCGTCGCCGTTGCCCATCAGCCTTTCGGGGAAGAAACTGGTGAGATGGCCGATGCCGCACACGATGTTGCCGCTGAAAAGATCGTCGGGGTCGCTGACGTGCAGCATCCTATAGATTTTGCCCTCGTATTCGATTTCTTCCACGGCATCCACATGCATGGTGAGGGTTTCCGTGCCGACCTTGGTGACCCAAGTGTCGCCTTCTTGGGCACCAAAGTCGTACAGCACGGTAAACTCTTCCAAGGTCTTGTTCCACCAATACACCTTGCCGTCGCGCATATAGACATACTCGCGTGTCACATCCTCTCGCAATCCCTTGTCGTAAAGCGTGTTGATTTTCACAAGGATATGCGTCGGCTCGTCTTGAATAATGGTGTCGCCAGCCTGATACATATATTGGTAGGTGATAGTACCGTTCTCGTTCTCGATTTCGTAGTACCATTCAGAAGGGAAAGCAATCACATTGGGAATGTCGTTTGCATTGGGGATGCTTTTCCAGTATTGGTCGTTGCCAAAGAAATACAAATGATTGTCATAGCTTTTGGAGAGGAAGCCGTCTTCACCACCAGGGGCGGGTGCCGACACAGGAAGGTTCTCGATGGTGTTGTAGAAATGCTCGCCGTGGTCTAAAGAATAAGCCAAAACCACATTGTCATACATGGTCATAGCGGTCTTGTAAACGATGCCATTGTCGGCAATGGCCACACGATTGGACCAAAAGGCATAAAACCCCGGCACATGCTCGAAGCCCGAAAATTCGCCTCCGAAATTCACGGCACAAATGATATTGCCCTCGGGGTCAAATGCCATGTCCTTTATGCCAACATTCTCAAAAGCAGCAATTTCCCAATTCTGCATATCGGAGAGGTCGGAATGATACACGCCGATGTTAGGCCCGATGTAATACCAAACACTGACATACACATCGCCGTTTTCGCTGACGAGGAGATCGCTGATTTCTTGGTGTTCTTCCATGAATTCAAGGCCTGAAAAGCCCCAAGTCTCACCACCATCAAGCGTCCAAAAGATTTCCCTGTTTTGTGTCCACCCCACAACGATGTCATTGGTTGCAGCATACAGACCTGCTACACTTATCAAACCACACGAGGATATTTGGTTGGTTTGTTGCCATGTGTCGCCGTTGTCATCAGAATACATGACCGTCATCGTATTATAATTGAAAACAAAAATCCTTCCTTCGTTGCTGATGGTAAAACTTCCAACACTGCCGTCGAACACAGTTTCCCATGTCTCGCCATCGTCTTGCGAACGAACCAATGTTGAAGGATAGACCTCTGTATTTCTACAGAACAGGTCTCCTTGTGCGTTTGCACCTAAAAGTATTCCAGGGAGATTAAGGGGCTTCCAAAGGCTATGCACCACATTGCCGCCGTTTGAAAGGCCTCCGGCAATAAAGAAGAAATAACCGCTTCCTTCGCCTTCGGAACTGCGACAATAGAGGTGTGTCACGGTTTGCTCTTCAGGGAAATTGACCAAAGAGACCGCAACCTCAAGAAAGCCTCCCGCCGGGATTTCGTAAGGCAGGCTGGGCGAAGGCAGCATTTCAAGATAGTTGGTGCCGTATTCGCGAATCTCATAGATGGTGATGCTTTGCAGGGCATTGGTGTTTTGCAGGTAGAAGGATTGCGTCAAAGGGGTGTTTTCATCGAAAGTAATCCCTTGCATAGGTATATATTGCAGACCTTCGTCCCAGATTTCTTCGTTAACCTTGACGATGACATGCCTGTTGCCAATCGAGGTGGCTATGGTGACGTTGTAATTGTTATAGCCTTTGTATCCGATACTGTTCACTACCACTGTCACATTCATGGTTTCGTTGGGCTGCAAAGTGCGTGGCAAATCTTCAAAGGAGAGTAACACCACATTGTCGTCAGGTTGCACATTGATGGATGAAATGGTGACGGCATTATTGGTTTGGTTGCTAATCGTGAAAACTTGCGGCACGGCAGGCTCGTTAAAAGTCAGCACGGTAGGTGTAACCACCAAATCGTTCTGCTGCCCTGTATTCACGATATAGCACTCATTATACCCTGGAGTGGTATTCTGCCAAATCAAATCACCGTCCTCGTAATAGCAAAGAAGGTCGGTCGAACCCCCATCCAAAAACCGCGAACCCGAATCGATTATCCCGTAAAGGCTACCAATACCTTCAATCCATACTTCCTGTTCACCCCATGGATATTCCAACACAATTTGTTGTCTCGGCTCGCTATTAACGAGGATCTCATTGGTTTCGATGACAAACATCCAGTTGGGGTAAAACCCATTGCCGCTCATAATAATTGTATCTCCGACTTCCATTGAGAAATCATAAAGAATCTCATCGTAAGCAGAGCCGTCTCTACGATAGAGAACTTGTTTGTCTTCGGTTTCTCTGATAACACCACAAACGCTCCAACCTGTAAGGTTTTCATTTCTTGTGGTGTACATCACTTTGTACGAAACACCGTCCACCAGTGTATCACCCTCGATTTTGTAGATGTCGGTGTACTTGTGCTGTGGCTCCGGCGGACTCCAGGGATAAGAGAACAACACATTCCATTGTTTTCCGTCCTCGACGATAGGATGATAGTCTTGTGCTTTCATTGTCATCCCGCCCATCATCATCAGGGCAATCACTGCGATAATACTAATGTTTTTCATAGTTGTAAATATTTGATTGTTAATTATTTGATTTCGTTTTTTAACTACGGATTTTACGGATTATACAAATTCCATTTTGATGAATATTTCCGTCAAATCCGTGTAATCCGTAGTTTCTCATACAGCATTCACGATTTCCTCAAAGGTGCGGTTATCATCCCCGAGGTCCATCTTCATCTGTTTTATGCGGGTTTTGCGTTTGTAGTAAGAGTCGGTCTGCGTGTCCAACAGGATGGAAATCACCTGGTTGGAGAAACCGTTTTTCGAGAGGCAGCAGATGCGCACGTCCCACTTGCTGAGTTTGGGGTAGAGTTGCAACAGCCGCTGCGAGAAGCCGTCGAAGACCAAGTCGGTGAGGCTGATGAAGTCGTTCCAGTCGTTGTCGGTCAGCTCGAAATTGAGCGAGTCGTTGTTCACTTCTTCCGTGAGGGCTTGCGCGGTGACCATAATCTTGTTTCTCATCAAGATTTTCTGGATCGACATCAAATCCTTCGGCGGGAGGGTCTGCTGATGGCGGCGTAGCTCGTCGTTGGTGCGAATAAGGTTCTCCATGTCGCTCACCAACTCGTGGATGCGGTTCTGGTCGCGCTCCACCTGCCGCCCGAAGTGCTCCATCTCCAACTTGTGGTCGCTGATTTTCTTCCTCACAATCAGGAGGATGACGAGCAAGGCAATCACCGCCAAGGCGATGATGAGATAGAGTTTCAGGTCGCGGGTGCGGTGCAGGCTTTCCAATTCGCTCTGCTGGGCTTTCAACTCATATTCCGCCTTGATTCTTTGGATGTTCTCGTTGGCGTGTTCAGCGTCGGCTTGCATCATATTCGCTGCAAATTGCTCGTGGTATTTCACCGCCTGCTGGTAGTCGCCCTCGCTGTAGGCGATGGCATAAAGCGTTTGATAGACAGACATTTTCAGTCCGGCACGCTCGCTGCGGAGAGCTTGGTTTAAGTAGGACTTCGCCTTGTCGTTTTCGCGTGTGTAATAATAGAGGATGCCCAAGGTCATGTTGGCAATGTCGGTGTCGTTGTCGCCGAGGCCGATTTCCAGGGCTTGGTTGACGCTTTCGATGCCTTTGGCGAAGTTGCCTGTTTCCATGTAGTAGTCGCGGCCCATCTCGAGATAGAGGTCAGCGAGCATGGCTTGGTCGTTGATGAAGGTGGCAACACGAAAAGCTGAGTCGTAGTATTGCTTGGCTTGGGTGTATTGCTCCTGCGCCCGCACCGCCCGACCGCTGTTGCGGTAGGCGTTCATCATGCCCGATGAGTCGGCGGTCTGCTTGAAGCAGTTCAATGCCCGCTGGTGTTGCTTGAAGGCATCCTCGAAAAGGCCATGTTTGAGGTACATCGCGCCGAGGTTGTCGCAAAGTTGACCTTCCAATTGGACGGTTTCGGCAGTCTTGTTGGAACGCTGCACGAGGGCCAGCCCTTGCAGAAACTTCTCAGCGGCTTCTTCGGAGCGGCGTTGCTCGCGCAGTTCGGCACCTTCTTGATAAAGGGCTTGGGCTTGTCCGATGCGCTTCGTCGGGCTGTCGCAAGCGGTCAGCGCGAGGGCTGCCGTGATTAGGATGAGTGATTTTAAATGCGTCTTCATGACATTTTCGTTTTTGACTTCGCAAAAATATACAGAAAAAACGCTTGTCAAGAGGCACGCGGGGCTTCACGGGCCGATGTCCCTACTTTTTTGGAATGTCCTTAGCGGATTTTGTTGAAAATCAACAATGTATAAATCTTTTGAAAACGGGCTTGTCCCTACTTTTTTTGGTGAAAAAGTGCTAAAAAGCAGCGTTTTTTTATTCATAGTTGAAACAAGTTTTCAGGTTTTTTGCCTAATTTTGCGGCACTATGAGCAATCACCAAAACAGAAACGGAAAGATTGAAGGCAAAAAAAGAGTCCTTTGGCGACAGTTGGAGCAATCGGGTTGCCTGTGGTCGTATGCCAAAAATCCGGACAGCATAGATGACAGTTTGCTCATCGAAAAATCCTTGCTTTATCTTGAGTTTGAAGATTTGCACAAACTCTGCGAACTCTATCCCATGCGGCAGATACAACAAGTGTGGCGTGAGCGTTTGGTTTCGCAAGGCGACTACTACGGCATTATCAACTGGCTTTTGGCAGCCATGTTTTTCGACATCAAGAAACCCGACAAATACCTGAAACGATATGGAAAGCCAAGACTGGAAATTAGGGCTTAGGCAAGAAACGATACCCGTTTTTGAGGCTGTTTCGCAAATGGAGGCCATCAAAAACCTGTACCTTTGCGGTGGCACGGCCCAATCGCTGCAAATGAAACACCGAAAAAGCGAAGACCTTGACTTTGAACTGCTTGGTACGAGAAAAGAACGCCCAATGCTTGACTTTTCGGCCATTTCCAATGAAGTTTCAAGTGTCTTCCCCGATTGCAAAAAAGAATTCCTCTCGAAAAACCAACTTCAAATTTTCGTGAACGGGAATGTGAAATTGTCGTTTTTCAGGCCTGAGAACTCGGTACCGGAATTAGGCAAAGGCTTCGTTTACAACAACATCGTCACTCCTTCATTACAGGAGCTGTTGGGCATGAAACTATTCACCATTGCCGTGCGCAGCGCCTTCCGCGACTACTACGACATCTATGCCCTATTGAAAGAAGGCTACGATTTGGCCAAAGGCGTGGAATATGCAGGCAAATTCTCCCGTCATACGATACATTCCAAGTTCATCTACAGCATTCTCCTAAACGAAAACTACTTCAGCAAGCCCAAAGACTTTTCTCTCCTCGAACCGAAATACGACATCTCGACGGAAGAAATCGCGGCCTTCATCAGGCAATACATTGAAAAAAGAGGAATCAAGATAAAGAAATAGCAAGAAAAAGCCCGCCCCATTGCGAGGCAGGCTTTTCAAGTTTTTTTGCAGCAGCAAACTTCAGATTTTGATGTCGTCGCCGTTGGCGTTTTGGAAGTTGTACTGCAGCGCGTGGAATTCGGGCATCGATTGCACTGTGAATTTCTTGCCGTATTTCTTCATCCATTTGCGGCGAATCGAAAACAGTCCGTTGATGCAAAGGTAGGAATAGATGAACGGATGCACCTGCAAAACAAGGTTGTTCTCGTTTTGGTCGACGAGGAGGTACTTGAGGTGGTTTTCGATTTCGTCGATGAAGAGGATGGCGGGGCGGATTTTGCCTTCTCCGTCGCAAACGGGGCATTTCTCCTGCACCTGCACCTCTGTTTCGGGGCGCACACGGTGGCGCGTGATTTGGATGAGGCCGAACTTGGTGGCGGGAAGCACGGTGTGCTTGGCGCGGTCGGGCTTCATGGCCTCCACAAGGGCTTCGTAGAGTTGCTTGCGGTGCTTGGCTTCGTGCAAGTCGATGAAATCCACGATGATGATGCCGCCCATGTCGCGCAGGCGCAGTTGTCGCGCGATTTCCTTGGCGGCTTCGAGGTTGACTTGGAGGGCATTTTCTTCCGGCGAGTTTTCCTTGTTGAGCCTATGGCCGCTGTTCACGTCGATGACGTGCATGGCCTCAGTGTGCTCGATGACGAGGTAAACGCCGTTCTTGATGGTGACAATCTTCCCGAAAAAGCCTTTGATTTGCTTGGCAACGTTGTAGTAGTCAAAGATAGGCTCCTTGCCTGAGTAAAGTTGCACGATTCCGGCCTTTTGCGGGGCGAAAGTCTGGATGTAACCCTGAATTTCTTCAAAGAGTTTCTCGTCGTTCACGCGGATGTTGTTGAACGACTCGTTCAGCAAATCGCGCAGCATGACACTGGTTTGGTCCATTTCGCTGACCATCTTTCCGAAATTGGTCATTTTCTTCATCTCAATGGTGCATTGCTCCCATTTGGCGATGAGTGCCTTGAGGTCGGCGTCGAGTTCGGCCACTTTCTTGCCTTCGGCGACGGTGCGGATGATGACGCCATAATTGTTGGGCTTGATGCTTTGGATGAGACGGCGGAGGCGGTTGCGCTCCTCGTTGCTGCGGATTTTTGTTGAAACCGAAATGCGATTGGAGAAGGGGACGAGGACGATGTAACGTCCTGCAAATGAGATTTCTGCCGTGATTCTCGGGCCTTTGGTGTGGATAGGCTCTTTGGCGATTTGCACGGGAATCAGGTCGCCCACGTTGATGATGTCGGCGATTTTGCCGTTTTTCGGCAAGTCGGGGTCAAGTTTGAACTTGTCCAACGAAACGTCTTCGCCTGCCACTACCATTTTCTTGAACTTGAGCAGCGAATGGGCCTGAAAGCCCAAGTCGAGGTAGTGCAGGAAGGCTTCTTTGGGGTAGCCCACGTCGACGAAAGCCGCGTTGAGGCCTGGCAGCAGTTTCTTCACCCGACCCAAATAAACATCTCCGACCGCAAACTGGTTGTTGGTCTTCTCTCTGTGAAGTTCGACAAGAATGTTGTCCTCCAACAGGGCAATGTCAACCTCCGAAGCGTGCGAGTTGATGACCAAGTCGCGCTCCACCGTCTTTTCCTCTGCCGCTGCCGGAATGGCTTCGGCAACTTGTTTCTCTTCTTCAGACATAGTGTTTTGCTTTTGGGGTTAACGATTTGATTTTGAATAACAAAACAATAACACAACAATGGGGTTGCCAATGCTGTGTTATTGTCTCCTTTAGGCGCAAGAAGCGCTTATTTCTTCTTGTGTCTGTCCTTTCTCAAGCGTTTTTTGCGCTTGTGAGTCGACATCTTGTGTCTTTTGTGTTTCTTACCGTTTGGCATAATATTGGGATTTTAGATGTTGTTCTTACTTAACAGCGGTCATGAAGGTCTTGGCGGGCTTGAAAGCCGGAATCTTGTGGGCCGGGATGGTGATGGCGATATTCTTGCCAATGTTACGGCCGGTCTTTTCGGCTCTGGTCTTGATGATGAAACTACCGAAGCCTCTCAGATACACGTTTTCACCCTTGGCCATCGAGTTCTTCACAACTTCCATGAAGTTTTCAACAACATTCTGGACAGCACCTTTTTCAATGCCGGTCTTGCTGGCGATTTCAGCAACGATTTCTGCTTTAGTCATTTTTTTCCTTATTTTATGATTAGTTATTGTGTTTGTTGTAAATTTGCGGCAAAGGTACGAACATTTTCAATACGGAGACCCTATTAATGCAATTTTTTTTCTTCTAATGAGTTATAAATAAAGAATTTCGCAACGCAACAACGATGGATTTCATACATGACACCTTAATTAATTGGTTTGCCGAAAACCGCCGCGACCTGCCTTGGCGGCACAACCCCACCCCCTATCAGGTGTGGCTTTCGGAGATTATCCTGCAACAAACGCGCGTCAACCAAGGCTGGGACTACTATCTGCGATTCGTCGAGAAGTGGCCCACGGTGAACGACCTTGCCAACGCCACTGAGGAAGAGGTGCTGAAGATGTGGCAAGGCTTGGGCTACTATTCACGCGCTCGCAACTTGCACCAATGCGCAAAGCAAATAGTGGAACAATATGGAGGCCTGTTTCCCGCTGATTTCGAGAAACTTAAGCAATTGAAAGGCATTGGCGACTATACCGCAGCCGCCATAGCTTCCATTGCCTTCGATTTGCCCCATGCCGTGGTGGATGGAAATGTTTACCGCGTGCTTTCAAGGCTTTTCGACATCGACACACCTATTAATATTAATGAAGGGCAAACCGTTTTCGCCAAAATTGCCGACGATTTGCTCAACCGCGAACAGCCCGGACTCCACAACCAAGCCATGATGGAGTTTGGTGCCCTGCAATGCACACCGAAAAACCCCAACTGCCTGCTTTGTCCACTGCAAGCACAATGCCTCGCCTTCGCAAACCAAACCGTGATGCAACGACCCGTGAAACTGCAAAAACTGAAAGTCACGACGCGATATTTCAACTATTTAGTTTTCAGGATTGAAGGCAATGTTTACCTCCACAAGCGCAGCGGCAACGACATTTGGAAGAACCTCTACGACTTTCCCTGCATCGAAAGCGAAAACCCGATGACCGTCGAGGAAGTCATAGCATCCGAAAAGTTCCAGCAACTTATTGAAAACAAAAGTTTTACCATTATCAAGACTTCGCCGACTTTCACCCACAAACTCACCCACCGCACCATCATCGCCCAGTTCATCGAAATAAAACTTGAAGAAAATTTGTTGCGGATTGAAACAAATGATTTATTTTTGGCCCGTGAAACGGATTTGGGCAACTTTCCCATTCCTCGCTTAATCGACTTATACTTAAATAATTAAATACTTAAATAATTAAAACGACAACAACATGGCAGGATTAAACAAAGTCATCTTAATAGGCCGTCTGGGAAGAAATCCCGAAGTATACACTTCAGAAAATGGCAATAAAAGAATCACCGTATCATTAGCTACATCTGAACGGTATCGCGATAAAGAAGATAATTGGCAAGAACAGACAGAATGGCATAACCTTGTTGCCATCGGAAATTTAGCAAATGATATTGCCGAAGGTCGCCGAAATTATGCAAAAGGAGATCTTATGTATGTCGAAGGCAAAATAAGGTATCGTCAATATACAAATCAAAACGGTGTATTATGTAATATCACAGAAATTCTTGCCGATAGAATGATGCAGTTGGCATCTGCCCGTCCTACCATGCAATCCACCTACGGCCAGCCTTACACACCTGCGCCAGAACCCGCTCCGGGCTACACCCCACAAAATACCACCGACGAAGGCAACGATTTGCCATTTTGACGTAACTTGACGCGCATGTCAGAATTATTTTCTATTTTTGCCGCCTGAACTATAAATGATAAGATTTTGG
>CACXQO010000060.1 GCA_902769815.1 uncultured Bacteroidia bacterium
GGGTTCTCCACCTTCCAGAGGCGGTCGTACATGCGCACCTCGGCTTCGAGACAACGCTCGCAACTCACCCAGTGGATGGTGCCTTTCACTTTGCGGTTGGCACCTGGCATTCCGCTCTTCGTGTCGGGGTCGTATTCGGCATAAACTTCGACGACCTCGCCGTTCTCGTCCTTCTTGCAGCCCGTGCATTTCACGATGTAGGCGTTCTTCAGGCGCACTTCGTTGCCGGGGGTCATGCGGAAATACTTTTTCGGCGCTTCTTCCATAAAGTCCTCTTTCTCAATCCACAACTCGCGGCTGAAGGCAATCTTATGGCTACCTGCGCTCTCATCCTCGGGGTTGTTGATGGCTTCCATTTCCTCAATCTGCCCTTCGGGATAGTTGGTGATGACCAATTTCACTGGATTGACCACGGCGGCCACACGGGTAGCAGTGGCGTTGAGGTCTTCACGGATCGCGCTCTCCATCAGGGCGAAGTCGTTCAGGGCATCGTAAGTGGTGTAGCCAATCTTGTCGATGAACTTGTGGATACCGCCCGGCGTGTAGCCACGGCGACGGAAACCACAAATCGTGGGCATACGCGGGTCGTCCCAGCCGCTCACGAGGCCTTCGTTCACCAAAACGAGCAAATTGCGCTTGCTCAACAAGATATAATTGAGGTTCAGTTTGTTGAACTCGGTTTGGCGCGGACGATTGTCGTCCATGTTGTCACCCTCGCCACGGATTTCCTTGAGCCAATCGACGAACAGGTCATACAGCGGACGATGCACCACAAACTCCAGTGTACATAGTGAATGGGTTACGCCCTCGAAGTAGTCGCTTTGCCCGTGGGCGAAGTCGTACATCGGGTAGGCGTGCCATTTGGTGCCCGTGCGGTGATGCGGCGTGTCAACGACGCGATAGATAATCGGGTCGCGGAAGTGCATGTTGGGGTTGGCCATGTCAATCTTGGCGCGAAGCACCATCTTGCCTTCGCCAATCTCGCCGTTGTTCATTTTGTTGAACAGGTCCAACGACTCTTCAACGGGGCGGTTGCGATAGGGACTTTCCACGCCAGGTTGCGTGGGTGTTCCCTTTTGTGCATTCTATGGCAAAATCCCAGAGTTGCTGGAAGTAATCGGAGGCGTAGTATTCGTTACCCCACTGGTAGCCAAGCCATTGGATGTCCTCTTTGATGGCATCGACATATTCCATATTCTCCTTGGTGGGATTGGTGTCGTCGAAGCGCAGGTTGCACACGCCGCCGTGTTGTGCGGCAATGCCGAAGTCGAGGCAGATGGCTTTGGCGTGGCCGATGTGGAGATAACCGTTCGGCTCCGGGGGAAAGCGCGTCTGCACACGTCCTCCGTTCTTGCCGTTAGCGAGGTCTTCTTCCACTTTCGCTTCAATGAAATTGAGCGACTTCTTTTCCGTTACTTTTTCTTCTTCTGGATTTGTCATAGTTCAATTAGGATTAAAAACAAGGCGCAAAAATAGTAATAATTGGATTAACTTAACACTTTATAATACAGATTCCTCAGCAGCCCACCATATTTTTCCTCTGTCTTGGCATAAACATAGCCTTCTTTCAGGAAATTGTTGATACTGAAATCGTTATTGGGCGCAACCGTGGTGCAAAGCAGGTTGTAGCCTCGTGCCACGGCGATTTTTTCGACCTCTCGGATGAGTTTCCGCTGCAAACCCAAGCCGCGATAACCGTCGCGCACGAGAAACAGTTTTTGGTTTGCCGACTTGAAGTTGCCCTTCAAGCCAAGGTCATGGAAATGGTCTTCCTCCAAGCATTGTGGCACATAAAGCATCCCAATGGCTATCAGCAAGTTACCTTCCCAAATGCCCAAAGTGACATTCGTCTCCTCCAAACAGGAAGCAATCATTTCCGGCGAATTGTGTCGCAGCACCGTTTTGTCGGGCAGGGCGGCATAAACCGTCTCGTTCAAGTCGATGATAGTCTGTAAATCAGCGGGATAGCATTGGCGCAGTTCCATCATTCCTCGTAAATTGAACAAACGGCAAATTTTGACACATCAAACAGCCCTCGGTCGCTGAGTTTCAGTTCTGGGATGACGAGCAAAGCCATGAAAGCCAAGGTCATAAACGGAGCATAAAGTTTTGAGCCTAAGCGTTTTGCCAAGGCAGTAGCGTTTTCGTAGGCGGCAGCCACCTCATAGCCGTCTTCGTTGCTCATCAGCCCGGCCACGGGCAGGGGAACCGCCACCATTTCGGTGCTGCAATAGGCCGTCACGCCGCCCGTATGCTCAATGAGCAGGTTGACGGCATGAAGAATATCGCTATCGGTAACACCCACAGCCACAATGTTATGGCTGTCGTGCGCCACACTCGAAGCCAAGGCACCGCGCCGCAGCCCGAAGCCCTTGATGAAAGCCACGGCGGGCTTGGCGGGATGGTATCGGTTGATGACCACTATTTTCAAAATATCGTTCTCCACATCGCTGACGATGCCGCCATTCACCACTTTCGGATCGGTTGTGAAACAGTTTGTAATCAATTGGCCGTCAATACATTCTATAACCTTGATTTTCTTGCCCTTGTCGGGAACGAAAAGGTCGTCAGCATGGATGAAATTGGCCTTGAAAATGTTGGGCGTTTGGGTTTCCTCATATTTGATGTTCGCCACACCGTTTTCGGCCACCAGCACACCTTTTATATAAGTCTGCCGCGCCACCGGATTCTTGAAATCGTCCACCACGATAAAGTCGGCATCGTCGCCCTCTTGCAGCATCCCGACATTTAGGTTATAATGTCGCACTGCATTGAGCGAGGCGGCTTTCAGCACATCCATCACATTGTAACCTAATGAAATAGCCTTTCTTACCAACACATCAATATGACCATCATCCAACTCATCAGGATGTTTGTCGTCGGAACAAAACATCAGTTTGTCGGGATGTGTAGCCATCAATGGAATCAAGGCATCGAAGTTTCGGGCCGCACTGCCTTCGCGGATGAGGATTTTCATGCCGAGGCTGATTTTCTCCAAGGCTTCTTCAAGTTGGAAACATTCGTGGTCGGTGGTGATGCCCGCGCTGACATATTTCTGCAAGGCCTTGCCAGCCAGGGTAGGCGCATGGCCATCGATGGGTTTGCCAAATCTCTTGGCGGCGGCGATTTTCCGCATCAGTTCAGGGTTCTTGTGGATGACACCGGGATAGTTCATCACCTCGGAGAGGTAATAAATGTCGGGCGAGGCCATCAGTTCCTCTATGTCGTTGGCATCCAATGAGGAACCGGCCGATTCAAAGGCGGTGGAAGGCACACAACTCGGAGCACCGAAATAGAACTTGAACGGCACTTTCTTGCCGTTTTCAATCATGTAGCGGATGCCATCTTTCCCAAGCACATTGGCGATTTCGTGCGGGTCGCTAACGGTGGCCACAGTGCCATGGCAAACCGCCAAACGCGCAAACTCGGACGGAATCAGCATGGAGCTTTCGATATGCACATGCGCATCGACGAAGCCTGGCATGATGTAGCGCGTGTTGCCCACGGGCTGTTCCTCAATCTTGGCAATCTTGCCGTCGTTGACGACCACCACACCTGAGAAAATCCTTGAATTGACGAGGTCAACGATTTGACCTCCTATGGTGAAACTGTTGTTCATAGATTCAAATTTGGCGCAAAGGTAAGGATTTGGATAGAAAACTACCATTAATTTGCCCCTTGTAAAAAAAATTCTGTAATTTTGCAGCGAAATTTCTTCGTAGGACTTTATAATGAAAGGTAATTCCCAACAGCAGGTGTCGTTGATATGGTTTGTCATGTTTGCCATCATAGCATTCCTCCTCGCAAGTATCGCAGTGGTGTCGCAGAATGATACGGACGAGAAGAAATGGTTTTCCAAAAAGGCAAAACAGAAAACAGAATTGACTGAGGATGAAGAGATTAACGAATTGAATAGTCTCATCAACGACTACGAATATACCGACCCCGAGGAAACCATGAGGGAAAAGGTGATTCGGGAAACCAATGAACGGTTTGCTATCATCGTCGGCCTTCAAGAAATAGAATAGCACTGTGCTTTTTAATGTGCCTCCAACCAGTTGTTTCCCGTATTCATCTCCACCACCACCGGCACCGACAGCGGCAAGGCGTTCACCATCTTGTCATTGACGATGGCTTTCAGCGCGTCAAGTTCGTCCAAGTGCGCGTCGAAAACCAATTCATCATGCACTTGCAGCATCATTTTCGACTGCATTTTCAGCCGTTGCATTTCCTTGTGGATGCCAATCATCGCAATCTTTATCATATCGGCACTGCTGCCTTGGATGGGCGCGTTGATGGCGTTGCGCTCGGCGAAACCGCGCACTACGCTGTTGGCTCCGTTGATGTCGCGCAAATAGCGGCGGCGGCCCAAAATGGTCTCGGCATAGCCGCGTTCACGCGCCAAGGCTATGCTGCGGTTCATGTATTCCTTGATGCCCGCATATTCCTCGAAATACTTCTTGATGATGTCGGCGGCTTCGCTGCGCGAGAGTTCCATCCTTTCGGCCAAGCCGAAAGCCGACATGCCATAAATAATGCCGAAATTGACCGCCTTTGCCCGGCTGCGCTGCTCCTTAGTGACCTCATTCATAGGCACATGGAACACCTTGGCAGCCGTGGCCGCATGGATGTCGTGGCCGAGGTTGAAGTCTGCGACCATGGCGGGGTCTTGGCTCAAATGGGCAATGATGCGCAACTCAATTTGGCTGTAATCTGCCGCCAAAAGCGTGTATTGCTGACTACGCGGCACGAAGGCGCGACGGATTTCGCGGCCTTTTTCTGTACGCACGGGGATGTTTTGCAGGTTCGGGTTGTTGGAACTCAGTCGTCCAGTGGCCGTAACTGCTTGATTATAGGAAGTATGTATCAGTCCGTCCTTCGGGTTGACCAACGCTGGAAGCGCGTCAAGGTAAGTCGATTTCAGTTTGGTGAACGAGCGGTAGTCCAAAATCTTCTGGATGATGGGATGCTTGTGCAAGAGTTTCTGCAAAACCTCCTCGCCCGTGGCATATTGTCCGGTCTTGGTTTTTTTGGCCTTCTCGTCGATTTTCAGTTTCTCGAATAGGACTTCGCCCAACTGTTTCGGCGAAGCAATGTTGAAAGGTGTGCCCGCCAGCGTGTAAATCTCCTCCTCAATCTTGCGGATTTCGCCGCCAAATTCATCGCTGATTTGCTGCAAGTTTTGCGTGTCGATGCGCACGCCGTTGGCCTCCATTCGGCTCAGCACGGGCACGAGCGGCATTTCGATTTCGTAGAACAGCTTTTCCACGCCGTTTTCTTTGAGCAGCGGCAACAGTTTTTCATAGAGTTGCAAGGTAATGTCAGCGTCCTCGGCGGCGTATTCCTTGACCAAATCAATGGGGACTTCGCGCATGTTTTTTTGCAGTCGGCCCTTGCCAATCAAGTCCTCGATGGGGATGGTGATGTAGTTGAGATAGACTTCGGCCAAATAGTCCATATTGTGGCGTTGTTCGGGCTCCAAAAGGTAATGTGCTAACATCGTGTCGAACATCTTGCCTTTCACGTTGATGCCGTATTGCGCTAACATGGAGATGTCGTACTTCAAGTTTTGCCCGATTATCAGGATGCTTTCGTCCTCGAACAAAGGCCTTAACAATTCCAGTTTTTTCTGGCACTCCTCGCGCTCTGCGGGCATAGGCAGATACCAAGCCTCGTGCGCCTTTATAGCAAACGAAACACCCACCAAATCAGCGGAATACACATCCACATTGGTCGTTTCTGTATCAAAAATGAATTGCTTTTGCGACTTCAAATGTTCCACCAAGGCCTTGATGTCGGCTTCGGTTTCCACCAGTTTGTAGTCGTGCTGCACCGTCTTTGCGGAGTTTTTGTCGGAAAACTCCAAAAGTCCGCTGTCTTTTTGGCCGAAAAGGTCGATTTGGCCTGAGGTACTTGGCATTTCTGATGAGAACAGGTCGGGCGTTGAGGGCTTCGCGGCAGGTATTTCAATGGTTGGGACTGTGCCGTGTGTCTTTTTGTAATCGTCCAAAAAGCGTTTGGCGAAAGTCTTGAACTCCAATTCCTCGAACAAGGCCATCAGCGCGGGCAGGTCGGGTTCTTTGGCGCGAAGCTCTTCTTCATCAAACTCGACGGGCACTTCCAAGTTGATGGTAGCCAGCATTTTCGACATCATTCCCTGCTCGGCAAAGTTGATGACATTCTCTTTTTGCTTGCCTTTCAGTTCGTCGGCGTGGGCGATGAGGTTTTCCACGCTGCCGTATTTTTGTACCAATTGCGCGGCCGTCTTTTCCCCTATGCCCGGAATGCCTGGGATATTGTCGGCAGCATCACCCCAAAGCCCCAGAATGTCAATCAGTTGCTTGGGATCTTGTATGCCGTAACGTTCGCACACTTCCTTTGGTCCCCAAACCTGCGCCGGCTCGCCGAACTTGGCAGGCTTGTAGAGCAAAACCTTGTCCGTAACGAGTTGTCCGAAGTCCTTGTCTGGAGTCATCATATAAGTAGTAAAACCTTCTTTTTCCGCCTTTTTCGACAGCGTTCCAATCACATCGTCGGCCTCGTAGCCTTCCACACCGTAAATCGGGATGTTGAAAGCCTCGATGAGCCTTATTATATAAGGTATGGACTCGCGGAGGTCGTCGGGCATCTTTTCGCGGTTGGCCTTGTATTCGCTGTATTCGGCCTGCCGTTGCGCAGTGCCGGCCACGTCGAAGGCCACGCCGATGTGGGTGGGTTTCTCGTTCTTCAGGATTTCATAAAGCGAGTTCAAAAAGCCCATCACCGCCGAGGTGTTGAGGCCTTTCGAGGTCATCCGAGGGTTCTTGTTCATGGCGAAGAAAGCCCTGTAAATCAAGGCGTAGGCATCCAAAAGGAAGAGTTTTTTTTCTGTGGTTTCCATCTCTGTTGAATTATGGTGTAAAAATACACATTTTTCAAATTACACAAACTTGTGTAACACAAACTTGTGTAACACAAACTTGTGTTAATCGTAAAACATTGATAATTATTTATATACATAATATTTTTATAGACAAATGATGCCGTTTTTTCTGTTTCAGAAGAACTTCAAATCCGATGGGCTTCTGCCCGTGACCAACCAAAAAAACGAAAAAATATGCCGTTACAAAAAAAAGTCGTACATTTGCCGCCGAAAACGAGTATTATTTATTCACTTAAAATTGAAAACTATGCAAGAAATTTTGAATGAAATCGTTCCGATTATCGCCGAAAAACTTGGCGTTGACCCTTCGGAAGTGACTATGGAAGCCAGTTTCACCAATGACCTCGGTGCCGATTCATTGGACACCGTCGAACTGATGATGGAATTTGAAAAGAATTTCAACCTTTCCATCCCGGACGACCAACAAGAAAGCATCGTCACCGTGGGCGATGTGGTCAAACTCATCGAAAAGATGCGTGCTGAAAACAATTGATTTTCAGTTGATTAAAAATCAATAAAAATTTAAATGGAATCGAAACGAGTAGTGGTCACTGGCCTCGGTGCCATCACCCCCATCGGAAACACCACCAAGGATTTCTGGGAAGGTTTGGTGAAGGGCAAAAACGGTGCAGGTGAGATTACCCGTTTCGATTCTACTTTATACAAGACGCATTTCGCCTGCGAAGTGAAGGGCTACAACCCCGACGACTTCTTCGACAAGAAAACCGCAAGGAAATACGACTTGTTCGCCCAGTTCGACATCGTGGCCGCTGACGAGGCCATCGCCGACTCGGGCATCTCACCCGAAAACACCGACTTCGACAATGTGGGCGTGCTGCTGACTTCGGGTATCGGAGGCGTCAACCATTTCTTCAACGAATTGAAGGAATTTTTCCAAGGTGATGGCACTCCGCGTTTTAGCCCCTTTCTCATCACCAAGATGATTGCCAACATGCCAGGCGGCGTGATTTCTATCAAATACGGCTTCTGCGGCCCCAACTTCGCTACCGTTTCGGCCTGCGCCTCGTCGGCACACTCCATCACGGAAGCGTTCAACTACATCCGCTACGGCAAGTGCGATGTCGTTATTGCGGGTGGTGCAGGAGCGGCCATCGGCGAGTGCGGCATTGGCGGCTTCAATTCCATGAAAGCCCTCTCGACACGCAACGATGACTACATGACCGCCTCGCGCCCCTTCGACCTCAACCGCGACGGCTTTGTCATGGGCGAAGGTGCTGGTTGCCTCGTGCTTGAAGAATACGGACACGCCAAGGCGCGTGGAGCCAAGATTTACGCTGAATTGGTGGGCTGTGGCGCTTCAGCCGATGCTTACCACATCACCGCTCCGCATCCCGAAGGCAAAGGCGCCATCCTCAGTATGCAACGCGCTTTGAAGGATGCCGAAATCGCACCCGTGGCCATAGACCACATTAATACGCACGGCACTTCGACACCAGCGGGCGACTTGGCCGAACCAATCGCCATCAAGGATGTGTTTGGCGAACATGCCTACAACATCAGCATTAATTCCACGAAGTCGATGACAGGTCACCTTTTGGGCGGCGCGGGCGCCATCGAAGCCATTGCTTGCGTGCTGGCCTTGAAGCATGGCATCATCCCGCCCACCATCAACCATTTCGACGACGACCCTCAAATCGACAACCGCCTCGATTTCACCTTCAACCAAGCCCGAAAGCGCTACATCCACTACGCACTTTCCAATTCATTTGGCTTCGGCGGACAAAACGCCACCTTGATTTTCAAAAAGTTTGAATCCTAAGATGGTTTTCCACTCGCTTTTCGCACCCAAAGACCCTCTGGACAAGGCTCTCTACGATTATATCCACAGCATTTTGGGCTTCTACCCGAAGAACATCTTTTTGTATCGCGTGGCTTTCACGCACAAATCGATGGCGGAGGAAACGGTGGGCCATTATCGCGTCAGCAATGAACGGATGGAATATTTAGGCGATGCGGTGCTGAGCGTGGCCGTGGCCGACTTCCTTTTCCACACCTACCCCACCCAGCCCGAAGGTTTCCTTACCGAGATGCGCTCACGCATTGTGAGCCGCAGTTCGCTCAACAAATTGTCGCAAAAATTAGGCTTCGAGAATTACATCCGCCACGCCCCAAACACGGGCAATGGAATGAGTTTCAAGTCGGTGGGAGGCAATGCTTTCGAGGCCTTGATGGGTGCCATCTATTTGGACAGAGGCTTTGAGTTTGCCAAAAAGGTCATCATCGAGCGTATCATTCGGGTACATATCGATGTGGACGAGTTGCAGCATACCGAAATCAACTTCAAGAGCAAGTTGCTGGAATGGGCACAAAGGCAACACAAGCACTTGGAATACAAGTTGATAGGTGAAATTGGTGAAGGCCAAAAGAAATTGTTCCATGTCCAAATCTTCATCGACGAAAAGCCTTACGCCGATGCCCAAGACCGTTCCATTCGCGGAGCCGAGCAACAAGCAGCAGAAAAAACCCTCAAAACCCTTGCGTCATAAATCCCGTGTTGCGCAAAACACCGACAAGTCTTTCAACGCCTCCCGTGTTTCGCCCTCGGGGAAAGATTCCAACAATTTTAGCGTTTCTTGCTGGTATACAGGTAATAATTCCATTGCCATTTTGACATTTTCAGGACTGTCGGCATCAAGGATGTCGTCGCGCATTTGGAACAACTGGCCGAAATGCAGCCCGAAGTCAGAAATCCGTTGGATTTGTTCCTCCGCCGCCCCGACCGACATAGCCCCGATGGCGCAGCATGAGCGCATCAACAGAGCGGTCTTGCGGGTAATGATGTCGAGGTAATCGGCATTGTTTTGGTTCTGCATCAATTCCCCTTCGCTCATGGCAGCAGTGGTTTGAAGCATTTCATTCAGGATGTCAGTATCGTTGGCAATGAGCAACATGGCCTTTGCCAAAAGATAATCACCAGCAAGGACAGCCGAAAGGTTGTCGAATTGGGCTTTCACCGAGGCATGACCACGGCGTTGGTCGTCGTCGTCCACCACATCATCATGGATTAACGTGGCGGAATGAATCATTTCCACGAAGGTGGCCGCACGCAGGGTTTGTTCATTAATCTCGCCGAAAAGTTTCGCCGAAAGCAAAACCAATATCGGGCGGAGGCGTTTGCCTCGCGAATCCAAAACATAGCGCATGATGGAGTTCATCGGCTCGGTTTCGGCTTTCAGAGTCTGCCCGAAAAAGGCTTCAAACTGCTGCAATTCGGCGGCGATGGGGGATATGATTTGATCTATGGATTTCACGGGTGCAAAGGTAGTGAATTTGTGATTACTTCCCAGTATCCGCCTTTGTCGGGTCCTACGCGACGGATAATGCCTTGTTCTTGGAGATTCTTAATATGCTTAGCAACAGTACGACGGATTACACCAATTGAGTCAGCCATTTCTTGGGTGGATATATATGGGTTTTCCACGATGAGAGCAAGTATTTTCTGTGTACTTTTCTGTGTACTTTTCTGTGTACTTTTCTGTGTACTTTTCTGTGTACTTTTCTGTGTACTTTTCTGTGTACTTTTCTGTGTACTTTGTACTTTTCTGTGTACTTTTCTCCGAATCAATGACGTTTTTCTCCGAAATAGGTTTTTGGTCGCTATCCCGTGCACCTTCTATGTCAAGCGTCATTAAAATCTCGTCCGGTTGCACCCTTTCCGACAATACAGGTTGCGGCCATTTGTTGTCATCACAGCCTTTCTTGATGATGTCAGCGCCGCTGCCGGCCTTTTCGCCATTGCCTAAAAACATGAAGAGTTTTTGCAATATCGGGTTCCTGCAAACGCTGTGGCTACCAGCATAGAACTCTGCCACTGAAATGAGCATACAGCCTGGATTGCGCATCGTAATCTCGTTTCTACGCCCCACGATGAGGATGTTCCCCTGTTGGGCGTAATTGCAGTGAATCAAGCAGTTTGCCAAAGCTTCTCGCAATGCGATGTGGGCTGATGTCTCCTCCAAACGGTCTATGCCTTTCAGCATGAACGGCGTGGGTAGCAGTTGCGATAGCTTTCCGTAAGTCCTATAGAAAAACTGGAAGAGGTTCGCTTCCCAAGTGCCATCGGGATAGAGTCGGTCTGTCCAGCGGAGCATCGGGTCTGTGGATAGTTTTTCCTGATAGTCAACAAAATACCACGGCGCACAACTCTGGTCAGTGATGCTGTCAGTTTTTCCAAGCATCAGGATTCCCGCACGGGTGAAACCCTCGCTGCCGTCCTCGCGATTCACATGATATGCCCCGATTTTCGTCAGGAACTTCATGTCGTCTAGTTCATTCCAAGGATGGTTTTCGTGCCGCAAAAGAAACCGCTGGCGGTAGGCACGAAGCGTTGTCCTATCGATGTCGTCAATCGTGTAGTTGGGCAGAATCTTGCTGTCGAAAGAATGTCCCTGACTCTCGGCATCGGCAATCATCAGTCGCACTTCCGAATCAGTGCAGCGGTAGTCGCCTTCGTGGTTGCGGCGATAGGTGTTGCCGAAGGGATTGCCGTTCAGGTAGATGGGCTTCAGGTCGTAGGCCGCCTTGGGAACACGGAACACCAGCATAAGGTTTCCATCCACTTCTTCAACACTTACATCGTGGTCTGTCAGCATCGTGGCACTCACTTTGTTCTTGTTGTGGGCGCAGTCCCAGAATGTCTTTTTATATTTGGCAATCAGCGTTTCGTCAAACCCGTCGGGGATAAGCCTGTCGTCCTTCTCCTTCATGCCAAGGATGATGATACCGCCGTTGGTGTTGGCGAAAGCGGAGAATGTTTCCCAGAAACTCTCAGGGAATCCCCCTTTGGCCGATTTGTACTCCAGTTCTGTATCCTCGGTTTGGGCGATTTGGTTTATGATTTGTTTTGGTGTCATTATTTTATTCTTGCGACGGCAAAATTACATTTTTTCCACGACATCACCTAATTTCCAAGTTTCGGGACAAAAAATGCACGATATTTGCATAATCATCGTTATTCTTCAAAACGCATAAATCATGAAACGCACCACCATCATCATCGCGACTGTGGCTTTAGTGGCCATCGGTTTGTTGGCATTTGCCACACCTGACAAAACTCCCGACAATCCCAAAACGCCTAAAAACAACTATGAGACTATGTGGAAAAAAGTAAAGGAAAACCTTGAGAAAAACCTGCCGGAATCGGCTGAAAAAGAATTGGTTGCCATCGAGCAGCAAGCCTCGAAGGACAACAACCCAACCCAACTGCTGAAGACTTGGCTCTATCGGGTGCATAATGCCCTGCTGCACGAGGAAATCGCCAAGGCTTACGCTGATTATCTAAGCGACAACGAATGGCGCATCCGCGAAAACCTGCCCATCGACGGCGACATTTCCAAGGTGGAGATGAAATATTGGGACAAGGAGAGCTTCAAAACGCGCATCAACCAGCATTATGACGAAGCCTTGAAGCCCGTCGAAGCCTTGAAAAAAGCCAAGACAGAGGATTTCATGGTGCTATATGAAAACACCAACAACAATAAGGAATACATTGAATACGAGGCTTCTCTGTTCGAGTTTATGTTCCACCGCGTGGCGAATTATTATCAATTACGTTCTGAGGATAACGATATCGCAGGTAACACGGAAGCGTGGTGGCTGCCTGCCAAGGACTTTGTGAAACTTGATTTAGGCGATGCCGACAATGCGCTCATCAAATGCCTGAAAATCTATCAAGCCATACTTGCCTACAATCTTAAGAACAATAACGAGAATGTGTTGATTTTTAATGATTTTCATCGCTTTGAGTTTGTGAAAAGCCTTCTTAAAAAAGACGACCGGTACCAAGCCGCAATGGAAAACCTGAAGGCGCAGCACAAAGACAATCCGCTTTCTGCTGAAATCACTGCATTGATGGCACAGAACCTGATGAACCAATACGAAAACAACGAAGAGGATAGCACCTATTTCGACAACTACAAGAAAGCCAACGCGTTGTGCGAAGAGGCCATAGCCAAGTTCCCGAAGTCAAAAGGCGCGAAAAACTGCATAAACCTCATCAAGCGCATCGAGGAGTCGCAAATCGACATCATGCTGAACTCGGTGCAACTGCCCAACGAGGCCATCCCCGCCGTCTTGGAATACAAGAACACGACCGCACCTTATTATAGAATCGTGAAAATCAGCGAGAAAGAGTTGAGCAAATTGAACAATATGCAAAAAGAGGATTTGCTCAAGGAATTGAACAAGAAGACCGCCGTTGCGGAGCAGGAACTCATTTTGCCCGCCGAAACCGACTATCGCAATCACTCCACCTTGATTGCCTTGCCTGCTTTGGAGGAAGGCATCTACTACCTGACTGCCACCACCAAACAAGGCATCAAGAACGAGGATAAAACGCTGGTACTCAATTTTCAAGTGTCGAACCTCGGCTTCATCACCGACCAAAAAGACGAGAGAATGACCGTGGTCGTCGTGGACCGCAAAACGGGGAAAACCGTGGAAGGAGTTACCGTGGAACTTTTCCGCCGCGAATGGGACTACAAGAGCCGCGAGTACAAAACCATCATCATCGGCACGCCGAAATCCGACCGCACCGGCAAGGTGGAGTTTGCCAACACGGGCAACAATTCCTTCGGCATCAACCTGCGCAAGGGCGATGACAATCTCTTGTCAAACAACTACTTCCGCCTTATTGAGCGCTACAAAAACGACAATGAGGTGTACAGCACAAAGCTCTTCACCGACCGCGCCATATACCGCCCTGGCCAGACTGTCTATTTCCAAGGCATCACGACGCGCCGACAGGGTGAAGATTTGAGCCTCGCTCATAATTTTTCGGAGAGCGTTTCGTTCCACGACGCTAACTGGCAGGAAATCAGCTCGGCGAAGTTCGCCACCGACGAATACGGCGCGTTTAGCGGCTCGTTTGTCATCCCCACCGACCGACTGAACGGCGTGTTCCACCTCAATGCCAACCGAGGCAGCACTACAATTCGCGTGGAGGAATACAAACGCCCGACCTTCGAGGTAACCTTTGAAAAACCGAAAGAGCAATACAAACTGAATCAAGAAGTTACGGTGCGCGGCGACGTGAAAGCCTACGCTGGTTTCGGCTTGGACGATGTGGAATACAGTTACCGCGTCATCCGCAAGACCTCCTTCCCGTGGCGTTGCTGGTGGTGGTGGTACCCGACCGTCGAGGACGAGCAAATCACCTACGGCAAAGCCCGCACCGACGAGAACGGTAAATTTGCCGTCACCTTCAACCTGAAGCCCTCGTTGACCATTGCGCCTGAAAAGCAACCTGTGTTCACCTACGAAATCGAGGTTACGGCCACGAGCAAGCAAGGCGAAACCCACGCCGACACCTACAGTATCCGCGCGGGCTACAACGAAATCGCCATCAGCACGGACTTGCCTCGCATCATCGAGAAATTCGACCTCGGCAAGTACCAAATCAGCGTGAGCAACCTCAGCTACCAGCCCGCCAAGAGTCGCATCTCGAGGAAGATTTACCGCTATGATGACCTCGCCAAAATCAACTATTTCGAGGCAATGCAACACTTGGAAGTCCTTGACCGACAATTGTATAGTGATGAAAAACTAAACAAACTCTTCCCTGAATACAGTTTCTACGACAAGCAAGCCAAGACTTTGGTCGATGAGGCAGAAATCATGGTGGACGACAAGGCCAAGTTCTTGGAAGGCAAGATCTTGGAACCTGGGAAATATGTCGTCGAACTGACCAGCTTAGACGACCCCTTGGCAAAGATTTCGCAACAGTTCACCGTGTTTGAAAACGACTCCAAGAAAATGCCTTTCACCACGATGGAATGGCAACAATTTGACAATGCAAGTGTGCGCCCTGGCGACGAAATATGTTTCAGCCTTGGCAGTTCTGCAAAGGATGTGAATATGTGGGTTCAATTGTTATATGATAATGAGGTGCGTTTGGAGAAATGGATCACACTTAACAATAATGTGCAAACTTTTAAATATAAGGTGACCGAGCAAGACCGTGGTGTGCTTTGCCTGAAAACTGCTTTTATCAAGGAAAATGCCTTGTGTGTTTCTATTGAACGCGTTTCTGTTCTTTTTGACAACTACGACCTGAACGTGAATCTTGCCACCGTACGCGATAAACTCAGTCCTGGAGCCGAAGAGACTTGGGAAGTTACCGTCCGTGACTACAAAAACAAGCCATTGGAAGCTGCTTTATTAGCCGGAATGTATGATGCCTCGTTGGACGAGTTTGGAAGCAATCATTGGTGGTTTAATATGAAGCCTTCTAGTGGAGGTTTTGGCTTGCCGTTTACAACGGATGGTCACCATTTTGTTTCGTCCAACACCGCTTTAGACTACTTCTATTTCGCAGAATTGTTCAATTTCAGCCTGCCTTCCGATGCACCTTTCTTCGATGTCGGTTACTTCTACCGCGGACGCTATGGAAAAGGTTTGCGCAAAGGCGGTGTGGTTTATGACGAGATGATGGTGGCAGAATGTGCCGTACCGATGGCCAATGGAGAAGCCAATGTTTCAATGATGAGAGCGGTAGTTGCTGATGAAGAGGCACAAGAGGAAATAGACTTTTCAAAATTGGAAAATTCGGAAATCGTTAATTACGAGATTCCAGTAATTGGATCTCAAAAAGAACAATATGCCGAGCCAACCCTCCGCGAGAACTTCAACGAAACAGCCTTCTTCTTCCCGCAACTGCGCACCAACGCCGACGGCAGCGCAACCTTCAGTTTCACTATGCCCGATGCCCTCACGCGCTGGCGCTTGATGCTGATGGCCTACACCAAAGACCGCAAGACGGGCAGCAAGGACTACACTTTCACTTCCTCGAAGCCCGTGATGATTATGGCCGATATGCCGCGCTATATGTACGACAACGATGAACTTTGGTTTGTGGCCAACGTCATCAACACGGGCGACGAGCCTGTCACGCCCAAGGCGAAACTCGAAATCTTTGATGCAGGCACGATGCAACCTGTGAATTTGATTGTCTCCAACGCCACAATCCCGATGGAAACCATACAGCCCGGTCGCAGCAAGGAAGTACGCTGGAAAGTGAAGGGACAGTATGATTTGAGCCTTTTGGCCTTCCGCTTCACGGCCTACGCGGGACAGTTCAGCGATGCCGAGCAGCACCTCCTGCCCGTGTTGAGCAGCGAAATCTTTATGACACAAACCCTGCCCATCACCGTGAAGGCCGAGACCGAAAAGACCTTCGACTTTGAAGCCATCGCCAACCCCGACAGCCATGAGCGCGACTACAGCCTGACCTTGAACTTCAGCACCAACCCCGTGTGGTATGCTGTGCAGGCCCTGCCATACTTGGCCAACATCAGCACCGACCGCGCCGAGACCGCCTTCTACGTGTTCTATGCCAACACGCTCTCGTCCTACATCGCCGACCACATCCCGAACCTCTTGAATTACATCAAGAAATGGCAGATTGAAACGCCTGATGCCCTGCTCTCGCAACTCGAAAAAGACCAAGACCTGAAGGCGATTATGCTGCAAGAAACGCCGTGGGTTTTGGAGGCCAAGAGCGAGACCGAGCAGCGCAGCCGCATTGCCACGCTCTTCGAGGCGAACACGCTCCGCAACCAGCAGACCAACGCCTTGAAACTCATTGCACAAAAGCAAAAATACAACGGCGGCTGGCCGTGGATGGACGGTATGCCCGAAAGTCCCTACATCAGCACCTATATCTTGAGCGGCTTCGGCAAGTTGCAGAAGATGGGCGCGTGGAGTTCGTTGAGCCAGGCCGACCAAAACACCGCCCAAAGCATCTGCGACAAGGCCGTGCGTTATCTCGAATACGAAATGGCCGAAACCTACCGTAAAATGAAGCGTTACAGCAAAGGCAAGGACTGGCCCATCGGCTCCGGCACTATGAACGAACTCTATGCCTTGAGTTTCTTCAAGGAGCAAAACTCCGACAAGGACTTTGCCACGGCGAAGAAATACTACCTCGGCAGCCTCGACAAAGAATGGACCTCGTTCAACTTCAACGACCGCTCGAAAGGTGCCTTGGTACTCTACCGCAACGGCAACGAAAAGACCGCGAAACTGATGATTCAGAGTTTCAAGGAGTGCGCCCAGAAGAACGAGCAAATCGGGATGTATTGGCCGAAGAAATACTTCTCGTTTGAGTCGCACATCGCCACCCACGCCAACATTATGGCGGCCTTCGCCGAAATCGACCAGAACCAAGAGATGATTGACGAGTTGCGCGTGTGGCTGCTCACCCAAAAGCAGACCAACAAATGGGAAAACTCCGCTTCCACCGCCGATGCCATCTATGCCTTGTTGATGCGAGGTTCTGACTGGTTTGAGGAAGGCAAGGAGGTTACCCTGCGTTTTGGCAACACGCCCATCAGCACCGAGGGCGGCGTGGCCGGCACGGGCTTCATCCAACGCCGCTGGAACGCCAACGAAGTGACCTCTGAAATGCGCCAACTCACCGTAAACAACCCGACCCCGCACTTGGTCTGGGGCGGCCTGTTCCGCCAGTATTTCGTCCCGATTGACGAAGTGAAGAGCGACGAATCGGGCTTCACCATCAAGCGCGAATTGTTTGTGGAAACGGTGACGGATAAGGGCAAGAAACTTGTTCCTGTAGAGAAGCAAGCCTTGAAGGTTGGCGACAAACTCACCGTGAAAATCACTTTCACGAGCCAGCAGGATATGAGCTTCGTCTTCGTCAAGGACCTCCGCGCCGCTGGTTTCGAGCCGATTGAGCAAATCTCGCACTACGAGTACAACGACCGAATGAGTTACTACCAGAGCAACACCGACACCGATATGCGATTCTTCATCGAGCATCTGCCCAAGGGCACGCACCAGCTGGAATACAGCATGTTCGTGACCAAAGAAGGCTACCTTAACAACGGATACGCCTTGATCCAGTGCCAGTATGCGCCTGAATTTAGTGCTTATTCGGATGGAATGCGGGTGAAGGTTGGAAATTGATTTCAAAAATGCCACTTATGGGGCTTTATACGGTAAAAATATGCCTATAAAGCCCCATAACTCATTTTTTTTTTGAGTTATGGGGGGCTATACGGTAATTTTCCCTATTTTTGCATCGAAAACAAGAAAAATGATGCGCTATGTTGATTGGAAGGAAAAAGGAGCAAGCCAT
>CACXQO010000061.1 GCA_902769815.1 uncultured Bacteroidia bacterium
TAATAAGGGTCATAGCGTATTTGTTGTTTGATTAAGATTATTAACTGATTGGTTTTCAGGATTGATGGAAAAATCCAAAAGAATGGGGTAATGGTCGGATGCCTTGAAGCGGCAACGCTTGAAATTGAGGGGGACAACCCTCTTGTTGGCCCAGATATAGTCAATACGCAACAACGGCAACTTGCCCGCGTAAGTCGGCTTGATGCTGCGCCCTACCTTGGTGAAAGTGTCCACAAAACCAGCCTTTTGCAATTGTCGATAATTGTAGGAAAGCGGAGGCTCGTTGAAGTCGCCACACATGATGATAGGCCCTTCGACGGGCGGCATTCCTTCAAGTACTTTAACAAGTTCTTCACTTCGGCGTTGGAAGGCATAACCCAACTTATGGAGAATGGTCTTTCCTATAGTATCTAACTTATTCTGTCGTTCTGACGAACTCATCAAAATGTCAATTTCATCATCTGTAATTTTATATGAAAGCAAATGCACATTGGCGACATGGAATTTGCCCTTAGCTCCAGCATCCACTTCAACCATTATGCCATAAGTATTCTCTTCACCAAATCCAGAATCCTCTGTCACTTTTACAACTGGATACTTTGAAAAGATGACATTACCTCCGTAATTGCTCTTTTTATTATAATATACATACTGAAAGCCAGCATCTTTTGCAAAGTCGTAAATACATTGTTGTCTGGTTACCTTAGATTTGAAGCGCATAAACTCTTGACAGCAAAGAATATCGGGAGCTTGATCGCGAACCATATTAATCACCTGATAAGCAAAACTCTCCTTGTCCGTTTTTCCATCAAAATGGTCAAAATTGTGTAAATTATAACTCATTATCCGAATGCTGTCATCAGCACTTTTCTTGCTCCCAAAAGAAAACGACTTATTGAAACCGGGAATGGAAACCAACAATGCCAACACTGCTATCCAGGCTTTTTTTGACCATAAAAGAACCAAAAACAAAAAAATCAGCACATTATAAATAAAAATCACCCAAAACGCAAGTCCGAAAAACGAAGTCCAAACAAAGTGCTTTGGATTAATGTAAGGATTAATGACACACAAAGCCATAGCCACTATGCCAATAAGGGCAAAAAAGGTCAAGAAAAAGACCAACAACTTTCCGAAAAACCCTCTTTCTCTCCTTTCCATGTCATTTGGTGTTTTTGAACAAATACTCCTTTTCTTCTTGCGTCAAACTGGCATAGCCATTTTTTGAAATCTTGTCCAAGATGGCATCCACATCACGCTCTCTTTCAGCCTTTTGTCGGTTGTATTCGCCATCGTTGCGCGGCACCCGAGGCTCGTCCTTGACTTCCTTGTAAGGCGTGTATTTCGTCTGCGACTTGCGTTTCCACGATTCAAAAATCTCCTTCCATTTCCTGAAATTCTTGTTGGGTCCAGCCGGATTCTTCCTCCAATACAGAATCAACAGCAAGCCGAACAACATGCCGCCAAGGTGGGCGAAATGCGCCACATTACTGGCTCCCGAAAGTCCACTTAACAATTCAATGACTGCATACCCGATGACGAACCACTTAGCCTTGATGGGAAAGAGGAAATACAAGTAAATCATCGAGTTAGGGAACATCATTCCGAAAGCCAACAGCAGGCCGTAGATGGCTCCCGATGCGCCCACGGTGGTCATCATGTTCAGGTAAGCGTCCATCGGAACGATTCGTCCGCCCAAGTTCACATTGGCATAATCGGCCAAAGATGTGGCATATTGGATGTATTGCACCAACTCCTGACACAGGCCCGCCCCAATGCCGCAAACCATGTAGAACAACAGGAAACGCTTTGAGCCCCAGATGTTTTCGAGCGTGTTGCCGAACATCCACAGCGCGAACATGTTGAAAAACAGATGCCCAAAGTTGCCGTGCATGAACATGTAGGTGAGCAACTGGTAAATCCTGAAGTCGGTAGCTTTGAAGAAATGCAGGCCGAGAAGTCTGGTTAGGTCAATGTTGAAACGGGTCAAGGTGACAGTGGCCAAATACATCAAAACATTGATAATCAGCAGGTGCTTGACTATCGTAGGCAACAGCCTGAATCCCGTTGGACTGTATTGTTCGTTCATTTGAAAAATTCCTCCATATTTAGTATTACAAATATTTTCTTGCCATTCGGCGCGATCTCTGCCACATTGCAGGCAAACAACTGGTCTACAAGGTTTTGCATCTCCATTTCCGAAAGCCTCGTCTGCGGCTTGATGGAAAGTTGCGCCGCCATCGTTTTGGCCAAGTTCAACTTCCTATCCAACTGCAAATCGGTGCGGTTTATTTTATTGTTGTCCAAAATCTTTTCCAACAAGGCCACCGCGTCGCAACCCGCCGCATCGGTGGGCGTTCCGTTAATCATAAAAGTGGTCGGATTGGCTTGCTCCAAGGCGAAACCAAGGTTTTCCAACTCGGGCAGCATCTCCTTCAGCAGAGAGGCATCGTTCACATTGAGCGACAAAGCCTGCGGAAACAGTTCCTGCTGCGACACGCCGCTATGGTTCTCCAACTCCTTCAGATACTTTTCGAAAAGCACCCGCGAATGGGCCAACTGCTGGTCGATGACAAGCAAACCCGACTTCACCGTGGTAACGATATAAGATTGATTCACTTGCAGATACTGCGCATTGCTTTGCGCCTCTTCTTTCGGTTCAAGGGGCACATTTTGCAAGTCAGTGCGCTCGCCGTAAAGGATGCGCCAATCGCCCGGATTTGTGTTTTTTTGCGGCTGATACGAGCCTTCCCAATGCGTTTCGCGTGGCGCATGTTCCTTGCTGAACGGATTGAAATTCGGATCGAGGGGCACATTGGGGATGGCCAATGGATTCGACATGCCCATTGCCGCGCCAAAATCGTTGTTCAAGTCAGCCGATTCGTTGAAATCAATCATCGGCGAGAGGTTATGCTGGCCGATAGCCTTGCGCACGGCAGCATGAAGAATGGCATACACCAACTTGACATCCAAGAAGTTGACTTCCGTCTTGGTCGGATGGATGTTGATGTCGATGTCCGACGGGTCGACCTCAATATTGAGAAAATAGCCCGGGAAACTGTCCTTGGGAATCATCTCCATAAAGGCGTTCTCGATGGCGTGATGCAGATAAGCATGTTTTATAAAGCGCTTGTTCACAAAGAAATACTGCTCGCCACGTGTCTTTTTGGCATATTCCGCCTTGACGATATAGCCATCAATGCGCACGCGCTCGGTTTCTTGGCGCACGGGCAGCAACCGACCCTCGTAATTGCTCCCAAACAGGCCCATGATGCGCTGCTTGAGGTTGCCCGGATAGAGATGGTACACTTCTTTGCCGTCGCTGGTGAGGGTGAAGCCGATGTTGGGATTCATCAGCGAAACGCGGGTGAACTCCTCAACAATGTGACGAAACTCCGATTGCGGCGTTTTGAGGAAATTGCGCCTCGCGGGCACATTGAAAAACAGGTTCTTAACCGTGAAGGTAGTACCCGGTTGCATCGGCACGAGGCTCTGCTCTTTGACCACTGAGCCTTCGTTGACAATCTTCACGCCCACTTCGTCTTCTTTGCGCCGCGTTTTCAATTCCACTTGCGCAATGGCTGCAATGCTGGCCAAAGCCTCGCCACGGAAACCCATCGTGCGGATGGCGAACAGGTCCTCAGCCTTGCTGATTTTCGAGGTGGCATGGCGCTCAAAACAAAGCCGCGCATCGGTTTCCGACATGCCGCAACCGTTGTCGACGACCATAATCATCGACTTTCCAGCGTCTTTCACCACCAAGTCTATTTGGGTGGCACCGGCATCCAAAGCGTTCTCCATCAGTTCCTTGACGGCTGATGCAGGACGTTGGATCACCTCGCCTGCCGCAATCTGGTTGGCTACACTGTCGGGCAGCAATTTGATGATGTCGAGCATATCTTATTTCCCCATCAGGCCACGCACGATGTTGGTCATCAGCGGCGTGCAGAAAACGAAATAGAAAAGGAAGGCCACAAACACGCCCAACACGATTCGGCGAATCAACTTGGCGCGTTGTTCTTCCTTGCTTTCCTCGTCCTTGGCCACGCCCCAACTCTTCCTCATTTTCATTCTGAGCAACTCTTCATGCGTCAGTTTCGAGTCGAGGCCAGCAGCGGCCTTTTTTTCTTCCCAAGCCTGCTGTTCGGGGTCGTAATAGCGAGGTTTGTAGTTGAATTTCTTTGGGTTATGTCGATAAAAGAATGCCATAATTCTATCATTTTCGGGTGCAAAAATACCAAAATTTTTGTTGCTGAACAACATCTCAATCTGGATATGCGCCTTCTTCCTCGCCCGAGGTGTCCATTTCACCATCGTCAACGACTTGGTCACATTCGAGGGCGACCCATTTTCCGCTCCAAGCGGCTTCGAGATTGGTCAGCATCTCGTCTATTTGGGTGATTTCGGCATCGGGAATCGCGGCGGTCTGAATCAGGTTGTCCAAGTCGGAACGCAACCCTAAAATGCTGAAATTCAGCATTTGCAAGTCGTCGCAATCGGTTAGTTCATTCATCTTGTTCTCGATGGACGAAACCTCTCCTTCCATCGCTTTGAACTGCTTGGAAGCCTGATGGCCACAGGAGCAAAATCCCAGCAACAAGGCCGCCAGCATCGCAATTATTGAAAGTTTGTTCATGGCTTGAATGTGTTTTTCAGGCTTCAAAAATAGGGAAAAAAATGATAGAATGGTCATCAGAGGCGAGTTATTAATAAATAAGGTGTGGAATTGTGCCGAAATTTGCCGAAACGGTAGTTACAATCCCAACAGAATCAAAATATTAAGGGTTATCAACAAACTTTGTTGATTTCTTTTCAGAAAAAATCGGGAATTGTTTTCAATAGATTGGCTTGGCATTTCAAAGGAATGATTTATCTTTGCACGGTTATAAAGGCCAATTTGAAAACGTAACAGAAAGAAAATCAATACAATCAACTTAATTATTAACATTAAATTATTATTTATGAAAAAGTTACTTACTTTTTTCGTGGCTTTGATTGCCTCCATTAGCTTGATGGCCCAGGTGACCACTTCGAGCATCAGTGGAAAAATCACGGACAGCAACAGAAGTACCCTTCCGGGTGCCACGATTGTTGCCACTCACACGCCATCCGGCTCGCAGTATTATGCTGTTGCCGATGCCAACGGTACCTACCGTTTGCTCAACATCCGTCCCGGCGGCCCCTACACCATCGAGGTGCGCATGGTTGGTTTCCAGACGGTGAAGCAGGAAGGTATCACCGCCACTCTTGGTGAGACCAAAATCCTGAACGTCCGCCTGAACGAAGAGTCGATTGGTTTGGGTGAGGTTACTGTTTCGGCTGAGGCCGTCAGCAATGGCATGGACAGCGACCGCGCCGGTGCCACCACAGCCATCAGCAACGAGCAGATTGCAACCCTGCCCACCATTTCGCGCAGCTTGAACGACGTGCTTGCCCTGACGCCTCAGGCCGCAGCCACTTCCAACGGCTTGGCCATCGGCGGCGGCAACTACCGCTCGTCATACGTCACGGTTGACGGTGCAGCGTTCAACAACGCTTTCGGTATCGGCGGCAACCTGCCTGCCGGTGGTAGCCCCATCTCCTTGGATGCTATCGAGGCCATGACCATCAACGTCACGCCTTTCGACGTGCGCCACAGCGGCTTCACGGGCGGTGCCATCAACGCTGTCACCAAGAGCGGTACCAACAGCTGGCACGTGAGCGTGTATGACTACTTCACCAACGACGGTCTCATCGGCACCAAGTTCGGCAAAAAGGATCAATTTGGCAACTATCCCGACCGTTTGAAACTCGCCAAGTCGCTCGACAACACCGTCGGTGTGAGCGTGGGTGGCCCCATCGTGAAGGACAAGTTGTTCTTCTTCGTGAACTTC
This sequence comes from uncultured Bacteroidia bacterium, assembly GCA_902769815.1. Taxonomy (GTDB): domain Bacteria; phylum Bacteroidota; class Bacteroidia; order Bacteroidales; family F082; genus Limimorpha. The sequence goes on from CACXQO010000061.1 coordinate 5,874, forward strand.
GAGTATCAGAGTGACGTTGACCCCGGTCAATCCGCTTTCGCCCGCGAGGATGAGGACGAACCCTTTGGCGGCTCAACACAATACAACCGTCCTACTGTCGAAAGGATGGACGAAATCAAGGACTATCTGAAGTCAAAATACAACTACGACCCAGGCCGTTACCAGAACTACAGTGCCAGCACCCCCGACCTCAAGTTGCTTGCCCGCTTGGACTGGAACGCCAGTGCCAACGACAAGATTAACATCCGCTACAGCCTTGTGAAGAACAAGTATTCATCTGCCCCTTCGAGTTCAATCAATCCTCTGAGCGGCAGCGTCTACAACCGTAATACATACGGCCGTACTTCGGAATACGCCCTCTATTTCGAGAGCAACCGTTACTTCCAAGAGCAGAACTTCTCCTCGGTGGCTGCCGAATGGAACCACTCGTTCCTGAGCGGTCGCGCCAACAATATGTTGCGTGCCACTTACTCACGTCAGAATGAGCCTCGTAGCTTCGTGGGCAAACTCTTCCCCACCGTCGACATTCTTGAAGAACTCGAGGATGGCACTCCCGCTGTCTACACTTCCTTCGGTCCCGACCCGTTTACCTACGGTAACCTCCGCGATGTGCAGACTGCCGTCGTCACCGACGAGTTGACCTACCTCACTGGCATCCATAACTTCACTTTCGGTGCCCAATATGAGTTCGACAACACCAAGAACGGCTTCATGCAAGGTGGTGCCGGCTACTATGTTTACAATTCATGGCAAGACTTCGTCGACAACGCCAACCCGCGTGCTTTCGCCATCACATACGGCAACAATGAGAAACACGAGCAAGTGTATCCTTCCTTCAACTACATGCAAGGTTCGCTTTACGCCCAAGACGAAATGACCCTGAGCGAGCGCTTCAAACTCTCACTCGGTCTGCGCGTCGAGTTGCCTTACTATCCTTCCATCGCAGGCTACAACTACAACAAGGAATTTGCTGAAGGTTGGGATGAGAAATTGTTTGATACACTCGGCAACCAAATCGGTACTACGCACCATGCCATTGCCGACGGCGACAACAGCATGAGCGGGCTTTCCACCGCCGACATGCCCAAGGCCCGTGTGAACTTCTCGCCCCGTTTGGGCTTCAACTGGGACCTCACTGGCGACCGTAAGTATATCCTCCGTGGCGGTTCGGGCCTCTACACTGGCCGTCTGCCTTTCGTGTGGATCGTTTCCACCGTGGGTAACTCCAACTGCCTGCAAAGCCAATACATCAACAGCAACGAGGAAGAGCAAATCAAGTTCTTCACCAGCCCGACCGAAATCATCAACAACAACTCGAGCCTCCTGAAGACTGGTGACCTGCCGGCTCCGCAATCGACCACCCTCATGGACAAAAACCTCAAAATGCCCCAAACTTGGAAGAGCAGTTTGGCCTTCGATGCCGAACTTCCTGGCGGCGTGAAAGCCACTGTTGAAGGCATCTACAACAAGGACATCACCTCCGTCGCCGTCACCAAACTCGGACTCAAGCGCGGTGAAGACATTCAACTCCCCGGCGAACCCGACAAGAGATGGACTTGGGTGAGCGAAGGCGTTGTCAACTCACAGAACAAAGCCGTCACTCCTTACCTGATTAGCAACACGAACCAAAACGGTTACTACTACAGCGTTACTGGCATGTTGAGCAAGGACTTCAAGTGTGGCCTCAGCCTGATGGCTGCCTACACCTACTCGGAAGGCAAGAACGTCACCGACGGTATCGGCGACCAAGTGACCTCGGCTTACAATACCAACGCTTTCGGCATCAATGGCTCCAACAGCCACGAACTGGGCTACAGTAGTTATGTCACTCCTAACCGTGTGATCTTCAACCTCGGTTGGAACTGGGCCACTGGCCAACACACCAACGAAACCATCGGCCTCTACTACGAAGGCTTCAACCACTGCTACATTGGCGGTTACAGCTACACTCGCTACAGCTACACCATGACCAGTAATGTGAACGGCGACGGCGGCTCCAACAGCTTGGTCTACATTCCGACGGAAGCCGAACTGGCAACCATGCCTTTCGTGAGCGAAGAGAACAAGGCCGAATTCAACACCTTCATCAAGGCCGACAAGTATTTGAGCGCACACCGTGGCCAATATGCCGAGCGTGGCGGTGCCATTGCCCCGTGGAGACACACTTTCAACTTCAAGTATGAACGTACTTACAAGTTCAACGCTGGTCCTTCAATCAGCTTCGGCGTCGACGTGAAGAACATCGCCAACCTGTTCTACAGAGGCTGGGGCAACATGCAACGCATGAACAGCAGCGACATCATCAAACTGAACGGCAACGGCTCGGTTGACAACCCGTACACCTACCAGTTCACCAACCCGACTTGGAGCGAGTATGCCAACCCGTACTCCACTTGGTCGGCTGCCCTGAACCTGCGTTTCAACTTCTAATCGAAGTTTGATTCAAAATGAAAAAAGCACCTCGTTTTCGGGGTGCTTTTTTGTTTTTGGGTTTTTGCGTTGGGCTTTAGCAATAATATCCTGCAACCCTACAAATGCTCAATGTCCCTTTAAACACCTTAAACCTGATTCTCAATTTATCAGCATTGATTGTCTGGAAACGGACAAGTCGCTTGTAGCCAATGGTGGTCGTCGGCTCGTCCACTTCGATGGGAAGCCACTTCCCTTTGGAATAATAATCAAGGCAAAACGACTCAACATTTTGGCCTAAAGGAATATACTCTTGCAAAAGCAGTCGATTCAATGAGGTTTTTTCTGGGAAATCGAAGATGAGTTCGGCACGGGTTACGCCGTCTTCGGTAGCCCAATAGGTTGTGTAATCTTCATCCGTGACATATTTCGGATCAAAACGCCTTGAGCGGGTGTTGCTGGCGGTAACTTTGCTGCCTTTCAGGAGGTTGTTGGAAAAGTCCTTTCGCAACTTTTGATACCAATTCACGGCATTGGCGGAATCAATGGAAGGAATCCTACCCTCTTGATTGACAGGGAAATTGAGCAATAGGTTGGCGTTGTGGCCAACGCTGTTGAAATACAAATCCATCAATTGCTCCACGGTTCTCACTTGATTGTCCTCGCTCTCGTGATAGAACCATCCCGGACGAATCGAGACATCCACCTCGGCGGGCAGCCAAGCGTCGCCATCCTTGAAGCCCCTGACAAGGCTTTTTTCGTTGTTAAGCGACTGGAAATCTGTTTTGTACATGCACCATTGCGTAGGCTCTGCAAAGCCTTTTTCGTTGCCAACCCAGCGCAATGTGGGCATCGTTCCACCGAAAATGGCCGCATTGGGACTATGGCTCCATACGATTTCGCGGGCTTCCTCGTAATTGTAGTATTTTTCCGCCACGATGGAACGCATCTCATCGGCACCGCCATACCAGCCCGTGCCGCCGTTGGCACCATCGAACCAGAACTCGAACAACTCGCCATAGTTGCTCGTAAGTTCCTCAATCTGTTTGTGATAGATGTCCACATAGCCTTGATAGCCATACTCGGCTTGATGCCTGTCCCAAGGCGAGACGTAAATCCCGAACTTCAA
>CACXQO010000062.1 GCA_902769815.1 uncultured Bacteroidia bacterium
CACCATTCCTTCCGAAGGAATCACCAACTACGGCATTGGCCAAAGCAGTGACGCGCCTCTTGGCAGCGGCCTCTTCATCCTGCTTGGCGCAGGCCTCGGTTATGCAGCATTAAAGAAAAAGGAGGACGAGCAATGAAAAGAATGACCTATTTAGTGATGGCTTTGGCCTTGGCGCTGGGCTTCACGCAGTGCAAGAAGGAACAGACCAACACCACCGCCGAAACCCAAGGCGTGCAAATCACCCTGAAGGTGGATGGCGGTGCTTCGACAGGCTCAGCAGCCGGAGGCTCAAGGGCTATCGTTGACCCTGCTGGCAATGCTAATTATGCCACCGTCAGTTTTGAGACTGGCGACGTGATTTATGTGGGCTACAACAACGCCTACGTCGGCTCGCTGACTTATTCAGATGGCAGTTTCAGTGGCTCGGTCAACATTTCTGAAAGTGATGCGCAAAATCCTTTGGATTTGTACTTCCTCGGCGGCATGGGTTTTGAAACGACCGTTGATGAAAATGAAAACACTGCCACGGTCGTCATTTCCGACCAAACAACGAAGTACCCTGTAATTTCATACGCCCGCTCGAAATATAGGAACGGTGAGCATCATGCCAAACTGATGAACAAATGCTCCATCATGAAGGTCAATGCAACCTTGCCTGATGCCGTTGCTGCGGCTCCGATTTGCTTCACGGGCATGAACAACAAGGTGACCGTGAACTTCAACGACCCGAATGGCGATGACAACGGCTTCGAGTATGGAAAAGATGGCGAAGGCGTGATTAAGATGCCCGCCAAAGACGCCGACAATGTTACTTGGGCCATCGTGCTGCCGCAGGCCGCGTTGGAGGAAGGCGAAGACGGCTCGGCCTATACCGAAGCTCCCAGTGCGTTAATCAATTATTATTGTAACCGCCCGCAAGTGCATGAAATTGAGTCCAACAAGTATTACAGTGGCAGTGACGAAGATATTGATTTGACAATCACCACAAATCTTCGTGTGGTGAACTTTACATATTGGACTTCTGGTTTAGATTTTCAAGAACAAGACTATGACATTTATACGGGTGAACTTAGGGGCTATCAGCCCCCGCTCCTTGGTAATAACGATGGAGGTTGGGGCTATTATACACTTAAAGACGTGACCATCCATGAGAGCCTCGATTGCTCTGGCAACGTCGTTCTTACGCTTAAGGGAAACAATGTCATAGGATGCGAGGACCAATATACTAGTTATGCTGGTCTCACTGTTAATGGGGCTTCTTATAATGGTAATCAACACTACACTTTGGTCATTGATGGAGACGGCAGCCTCGTGGTTTCGGGTGGTTATGATTGGCCGGGCATTGGTTCTAGTGTTGGATCGTGCGGCAACATCGAAATAAGAGGCGGTCACATTACCGCTATTGGCGATGGCACAGCTCCTGGCATCGGTGCCGGTAAAAACAATGCTTGCCGCAATATCACCATCACTGGGGGCACGGTCATTGCTAAAGGTGGCAATCTTACTGGTAGCAGCAATGGCGGCGCGGGCATCGGAACAGCTGGCACTGGTAATCAAGAATGTGGCGACATCCTCATCACAGGCGGAACAGTTGAAGCGACAGGGGGCTATTATGCTGCTGGCATCGGTACGGCATATTTAGGACGCTGCGGCGACATCACCATCACCAATGGGGTGACCCGAGTCACAGCAACCAAGGGTGGCAGAGCATCGAAATCCATCGGCTTGGGCAGAAAAGCGGGTCAGACCAGTTGCGGCACGGTAACCATTGGCGGCGTAGAAGGTTCGATAACGAATAGCCCATACACTTACCAACCATAAAATCCACGTTCCGTTCTTGCGCATTTGCAATGCGGGAATGAAATAGGATAAACCTAATCAAATCCATGGAAGGCGGCCTTCGTTATGGAGGGCCGTCTTTTTTTTGTGTTGGTGGGTGTGCGGCTGCCACGGTGTGACAGCCCTACAGTTTTGGGGTTGTAGGGCTGTCGCAATGCGGCAACCGCATTTTGGCAGATGTGCGTTTGTTTATCGGCAGGGGTTTGTTTGTTTTTTGTTGGCAGGGGTTTGTTTATCGGCAGGGGTTGCATTTCATTTCACCCCTGCCTACTATCCTACGTCACTCCGTGACTCCGTTCTTGCGAATTTGCAATTCGCAAGCGGTGAGGAGGGAATTTGCAATTCCCGCATCATTTGTAGAGACGTGCCATGGCGCGTCTCTACCGTTTTATGTGCATGCTGGGGATGTGACCCCTGCCGAAAAATATTGCAGTGTGGGCGAAAATGATTATTTTTGCGGCATGAACCAACAAAGAGCAGAAAGATGACAGCAGTACAACTACAAGCCATGAACGCCCAGATTTGGCGCGACATGGGCATCATCGCCGAAGACGAAAGTATGATGAGGCGGGTGGCCAAATACATCCGCAAGGTCGCCAAGGAAATGACGGAAGACCCAACGGCCATGAGCAAGGAAGAGTTTTATGCCATGATTGAACGAGCAGAAGCCGCCCATGAGAGAGGTGAATGTGAAGTCATGTTGCCCAACGAGGATTTGACAACATTTTTGAGACGTTTAGGCCATGACGTATAAACTCGAAATCGACATACAAGCACGACTTGGTTTGGAAAAATTGGCCAAAAGCGAACCCAAGGCATTCAAGAAAGCCCAACGTTTCATAGAGGAACTTCGAGAACATCCCAAGACTGGCCTCGGCCACCCCGAGCCATTAAAAGGTAAGCCCGAAGGCCGATGGAGCCGCGAAATCACGAAGAAACACCGTATGGTCTATCGCATTTACGAAACTGAAGTGGTTGTGCTCGTGATTTCCGCATACGGGCATTATGATGATAAGTAATTAAATGTCAACTATGGGCGACTTCACGCCACAGCCCCCCAAGGGCAAAATTTCAGCCGTTTTTCCCGCCATAAAGAAAAAAGCCCTATCTTTGCAGCTTCAAACTTTATCCAAACCATTCGTTATGCTGAAAATCAGTCGTATACTTCCACACCACCAATGACAACTTCAGCATTTCGGATGGCCAATGAAAAAGACCCCATTAATTAAATTATACGTATAATCAACAAATTAATCAACCTAAAATTCAAACATCATGAAGAAATTCAGACTCGTTTTGGTTTGTGCAATTGCTGTCCTGTTCTTTGGAAGCTGCCACACCTACACCCACAGCATGAAGGGCCCCAACGCCAATGTTGAGTATCATGCTGAAGACTTCACCCTCTCAGAGCAAGTGACTGGCGAAGCCACCGTCGTCCGCGTGATCGGCATCGACTGGCAACACCTCTTTGGCACCAAGGAAATCGGTACCGCCTCTGACTTGGGTACTACCGTTCCTTACATCGGAGCAATCCTCCCCAATGGCGCCAATTATGCTCTGTACAACCTGATGAAGAAGAACCCTGGCTACGATATCGTTATCTATCCTCAAGTGGAAGCCCATCGTCACGCCCCGGTTCTCGGCACTGACATCTATTCAAAGACCACCTATAAGGTGACTGCTCGCTTGGGCAAACTGAAGAAGTAATCCACTGATTCAGAACCATTGAGCAAATGGGGTACGAGGGACTGGCCACAGCGGTCAGTCCCTCTTTTTTGCCTAATGGCGCGTTGGTGAAAAATCCGTACTTTTGCCCGTCCAAAATTCAAACGAAAATGAAAAAAGTCTGTTTGCTTATCGCACTTCTGTTGTTATCATTTGCCATGAACGCCCACAATGACACCATCCGTCCGCCCCGCCTCAAGGTGGGTGTGGTTTTAGGTGGTGGCGGTGCCAAAGGTGCAGCCCACATCGGAGTATTGAAATACATCGAAGACATGGGAATCCCTGTCGATTATGTGGCGGGCACCAGCATGGGCTCCATCCTCGGCGGCCTGTATGCCTTGGGCTATACGCCCGAAGAACTCACCCAACTCATTGCAAGCATGGACTGGTCGGAATACATCGGCAACAAAATTGACCGGCCAATGATGTCGGAAGTGATGAGGGGCCGCAACAGCACTACTGCGCTTATTGTGCCTTTCAGCCTTGAAAGCCTTTTCGACCGCGAGTCAAAAACCTCTTTCATCAGCCAATTGCCGAGTGCCTACGTCAACAATAGTTCGCTCATCAACTTGTTCAACGACCTGTGTGTGGGTTATCAGGAGGAGATGGACTTCAACGACTTGCCCATTCCTTTCGCCTGCATTGCCACCGATATGATTACGGGCGACGAGGTTGTGTTGCGCAGCGGCAGCGTGCCTACGTCGATGCGTGCCAGCATGGCCATTCCCGGATTGTTTTCGCCTGTCGCGATAGGCGACAAGTTGTTGGTTGACGGCGGCTTGGTGAACAACTTCCCCGCCGATGTGCTGAAAGAAATGGGTGCCGACATCATCATCGGCGTTGAGGTCACTTCGACGAAAGATGTCACCATCAACGACCTCAAGTCGCTGCCGCAGTTGTTTGCCCGTTTGGTCACCAACAGTACGAGTGCCAAGCGCGTGGAGAACCGATCCTTATGCAATGTCCACATCATCCCTGATGTCAGCGGATTCGGAATGTTAAGTTTCAAGTCAGATGCCATTGATACCTTGGTGAGCCGTGGTTACAAACGTGCCAACGAATTCCACGACCAGCTTTTGGCCATCAAGCAGGCGGTGGATGCCTCGGCAGGTCATCCTGTCGGCAAAACGCTCCGTGCGCCTCGCGCCATGAACCTGACGCAAGAAGACGTGCTTCTCCAAACCATCACCATCAATAGCGTGAGCGACCGCGATGGCCGCTGGCTTCGTCGCAAAGGCAATCTGGTGGCTGGAAACCGATACTCGCAAGACGACTTCGAACAGGCCATAAATGTCTTCCGTGGCACAGGCTGCTTCGATGAAATCACCTACCAAATCAAGGAAAGCGACTCCTCCAATTTGAACAACCAACTTTCTGACACCTACGACTTGACAGTCAACGTAAAGCCCGCCAAGCCCCATGTCTTCGGCTTGGGTTTGCGCTACGACACCGAGGAGGGGGCTGCCTTGCTCCTGAACCTTGGACTGAATGAGAAGAAATTTACCGGATCGAGACTCAATCTCAACGCAAAACTGAGTTACAACCCGAAAATCAACGTTACTTATACATACGCTGTGCCGTCGTTAGCCAACTTTAACGTGGCTTACGATTACCGCAACGAGTATTTCAGAATAGAGGGTGCCAATAACAGGGGAATGAACATGAGTTACTATCAGCACAAGGCAAGTGGCTACATCTCCCAGTTCCATCTGCTCAATTTCAGCACCAAAGTCGGTTTGTCGTACACCAACACAAACTATGACTTCAGCTCGATGGAGGGAAGTTTCTTGGACACCCTCGTGTTCGCTCAAAACAAGCTGGTGACACCCTTCGTCAATTTGGCTTACGACAACCTTGACGATACCTATTTCGCCAAGCGAGGCATCAAGACGAGCCTGACAGCCCGTTACCATATCGACTTGCATCCTTCCGAAATAGCGCTTGATGAAGGCTCGAAAGGCCGGTGCTTCTACCTTTTGTACGACTTCCAATCCTATCTCACACCCCGCAACGGGAAGTTCACTTTCATCCCGCAAGTGTATGGAATGTATGTGTCGGGATTGCCTATGTATTACAACCTGTGGACCATCTATGGCGGGGAAGTGGCTGGTCGTCATTTCGACACGCAACTGCCCTTTGTCGGCCTGACATCGGTATCCAACGCTTTCAACAATTCCACCATATTGCGATTAGACTTGCGCTACAACTTCTATGGCAGGCACTATTTGACCGCGATGTACAACTTCATGGCCCATTTCCAATATCTGCTCTATTATCAATTCTCTTTGCCGGATGCCTTTGATTTCAATGTGCAGGGCGCGGGCCTGAAGTATTCCTACGCCAGTGCGCTCGGCCCCATTTCGCTGACGGCGAATTGGTCGAAAACCAATGTCGGTCAACATTTCGGGCTGTATTTCTCGTTTGGGTACACGTTCTAATGTTTTTTTGTTTTTTGCCTAAAGGGGCTGTGTTGGCGAAAAAACTGTACTTTTGTCCGTTAAAATTCTTGCAAAAATGAAAAAAGTCAGTTTACTCATCACACTCTTGTTGGCATCTTTTGCCATGAACGCACAAAACGGCACCAACCATCCTCAACGCCTCAAGGTGGGCGTGGTCTTAGGCGGTGGCGGCGCCAAAGGCGCATCCCACATCGGGGTTTTGAAATATATCGAAGACATGGGCATTCCCGTTGATTATGTGGCGGGTACGAGCATGGGCTCCATCATCGGCGGCATGTATGCCTTAGGCTATTCGCCCGACGAACTCACCCAACTCATTGCCGGAATCGAATGGTCGGAATACATCGGCAACAAGATTGACCGGCCAATGATGTCGGAAGTGATGAGGGGCCGCAACAGCACCACTGCGCTTATTGTGCCTTTCAGCCTTGAAAGCCTTTTCGACCGCGAGTCAAAAGCCTCTTTCATCAGCCAATTGCCGAGTGCCTATGTCAACAACAGTTCGCTCATCAACTTGTTCAACGACCTGTGTGTGGGCTATCAGGAGGATATGGACTTCAACGACCTGCCCATTCCCTTCGCCTGTGTTGCTACCGACATGATTACGGGCGATGAAGTTGTGCTGCGCAGTGGTAGCGTGCCTACAGCGATGCGAGCCAGCATGTCCATTCCAGGCCTGTTCTCGCCAGTTGCCATAGGCGACAAGTTGTTGGTCGACGGCGGCTTGGTGAACAACTTCCCCGCCGACGTGCTGAAAGAGATGGGTGCCGACATCATCATCGGCGTTGAAGTCACTTCGACGAAAGACGTCACCATCAACGACCTCAAGTCGCTGCCGCAGTTGTTTGCCCGTTTGGTCGTCAACAGCACCAGTGCCAAGCGTGTGGAAAACCGCAAAATGTGCAATGTCCACATCATCCCCGACATTAGTGGGTTCGGAATGTTAAGCTTCACGCCCGAGGCCATTGACACCTTGGTTGGGCGAGGATACAAGAGTGCCAGCGGCTTCCACGACCAGCTTTTGGCCATCAAGCAGGCGGTGGATGCCTCGGCGGGGCATCCTGTGGGCAAGAAGCTCCATGCGCCTCATGCCATGAACCTGAAGCAGGAAGCCGTGCTCTTGCGTAGCATCACCATCAACAACGTGAGCGAAAGCGATGGCCGCTGGCTTCGTCGCAAAGGCGGCCTTAAGGACGGAGAACGGTACTCGCAAGACGACATCGAACAAGCCATAAATGTATTCCGTGGCACAGGCTGCTTCGATGAAATCACCTACCAAATCAAGGAAAGCGACTCCTCCAATTTGAACTACCAACTTTCTGACACCTACGACTTGACAGTCAACGTAACGCCCGCCAAGCCCCACGTTTTTGGTTTGGGTGTGCGCTACGACACCGAGGAAGGTGCTGCCTTGCTCACGAGCATTGGCATCAACGAGAAAAAATTCAACGGCTCGAAACTCAATTTCACAGCAAAACTGAGTTACAGCCCAAAGTTGAATCTGACTTATACCTATTCCCGCTCGGGCGTGGCCAATTTCAACGTCGCTTACGAGTATAGGAACGAGCATTTCAAGACAACGCCCTTGGATCCTTCGGAAACGAGCATGATTAATTTGAACTACCGTCAACAGAAATTGAGTGCCTACATATCGCAGTTCCATTTGCTCAACCTGAGCACTATCTTGGGCGTGTCTTACATAAGCACCACTTTCGACAAATCGTCCATTGATACCGATACTTTTGATGATTGGTTTGAGCCTAACAGGTTTGTCACCCCATTCCTCAACCTCAAGTATGACAATTTGGACGATACCTATTTCGCCAAGCACGGCCTCTATGCCAACGTGAACACCCATTTTTATTGGGATCCAAAAAACGGTGAAAACAACAACTACGACGTTTCCTTGGCCTTGCAATACTACATTACGCCAAAAAATGGACGGTTGACCATCATCCCGCAGGTTTATGGCCGGTATTTCCTCAACACCGCCTTTTTCTACAACATGAGGAACAAATTTGGTGGAGAGATTGAAGGCCGCCATTTCGAGAACCAGTTGCCTTTTATTGGCATTAGTTATGTGGAAACGTTGGGACCAGTTCCCTCCTTACTTAGGATAGCCCGCTGCGACCTGCGCTACAATTTTTACGGAAAGCACTATTTGACAGCCATTTACAATGGGATGTTCTCTTATAGTTATACTCATGGTGCCGGGCTGAAATACTCTTTTGATAGCCCAGTGGGACCTATCTCACTGACAGCGCAATGGAGCAATTTATATGTAAGTCGGTTCAGTTTGTATTTCTCATTCGGCTACACATTCTGAAACCCCGTTCTTCAGCATAAACCGGCGAATTTCACCGGCGTGCCGCCCACGGATGATGACGTGGTGGTTGCCGATGCTGTGTTGCAGCAGGTAAGGCTTCAGGTTCACGTTGAGCGTGATTTGCGTGCGGCAGAAATGGTCGCTGTAGGGCGTTTCGACGGCTTGCGCCTCGGCGACGAAATAACGGTCCAACTGCGGGCCGCCCCATTTAAATAAGGTGTAGTCGGCCAAAGGCAGCAAGCCTTGCACGGCCACCCCGATGCCCGACTCGAAATGCGAGCGGACGATGGTTTCGTCGCACATCGAGAGCGGGATGGTGCAATGCGCGAGCATCGAAGACTGGTCGGTGAGTTGCGATGGGTTGGCCATGAAAGCCGTTTCGCCACAAATCCGCTTGGCCAAAAACATGCTCATCAGCGTTTGCATGTCGCCCTCGCAACCGGCCACGATGCCTTCGTCGTTGAGCAAGGCCAAGGCCAAACAGCTCGTCGTTCCGCAGGCCTTCACGATGTCGAAGCAGCGGATGGTCAGGGCATCCAAGCGTTCCTCTTGGCAGATTCGTTTGATGGCAAGATAGGCTTTGGCGGCTTCCAACAAATCGGCAGGGGAAGGCTCGCGCACGGCCTTGGCGTGATTCAGTAGGGTTTGCGCGATCTTTTCGGCCTCGTCCTTCGAGGCGTTCTTGATGCCTTCCTCGACACGTTTCAGGTCGATGTCGATGGTTTCGATGCCGTAACGCTGGCGGAGGAAATCGCGATCCACGCCACTGGCAATCAGCCAGTCCGATGGCTGGCCGAACAGCCCGATTCGTCCCCGTAGAGAGGCACGGCCGTGACTCTCTACAAGAGCCGATACGATTTCATCATTCGTCCCGTGCAAAATCTTCCCTTCCACCCCGACATTTCCCAAATAGGTCAATATTTCCAAAGAAGCGGCCAAGGAATTGTTGCGTCCGTCGGCAATCATCGTGACGGTTTTCGGTTGATGCGGACTGCACATCATCCAACAATGCTGATTTCAGCATGACATTCATTTTCAAGCCGTTGAATCAGGTCGGCGTATTCGTTACGAACAAAATCGTCGGTTTGAAATGAGGAACGAAGGATAATTATTTTCATGGTTTAGTGTTTCACCACAAATTTCATCATTTTTTCGCCAATTCTGACGACATAAACACCGCTTTCATAGCCGCTCGTGTTGATGCGGATTTCGCTGCCGTTGGCCTCAAATTCTTCCATCTTCTGGCCAAGGGCATTGTAAACACGCACCGTGCCGAGGTTTTCGCCTTTCAAGGTCACGAAGTCGTTTGCGGGATTCGGGAAGAGGGAGAATTTGTCATTGTTGGTTTCATTGAGACCTATAAGATACTCAAATCTGATGGTTAACGCATAGTTACCTGCTGAGGTAATGAGATTGAGAGTTCCATAAATGACAAGATCTCCAGTATAATCTTTGGGATAACCCCATACACTTACCATAAGACTGTCGGACGGAACAATAATTGCACCTGTAAGATCATGACTGCCTTGGTTGTAAGTGCATTCAACTTCGAATTCAGGTGAATTGTATTCAATGATTTGTACATCAGAAGTAGTCAGATTGGTTATGTTGACCATATCGGAATCGATGACGCAACCGGAATAAAGATAAATGGTGTCTTTGCTGAAAACCAATTCTTCAATCACCGGGCACTCATGCTGTTCATAGCCTTCTGCGTTCATGGCATTAATAATTTGTTCCAGCGTAGGCGGATAGATGTCGCGGTTGGCGAAGGTATGGTCGGGGCGGATGAGCATGATGGTGGGGTAGTAGCCCACGGGGATGGCTTGGGCGATGTCGTTGCCGCCACCGTCGCGGCTGATGGTGGGATATTTCACGCCGAATTGGTCGGCCCAGGCTTGGCAGGCATCGTCGTGGCCGTTGGGCGAGATTTCCATGAAGAACACATCGTGTGCGTTGCAGCCATAGAGGCGGTAGGCTTCGGTCATGTCGGGCATGGGTTGCTCGCTGTACGGGTCGCCGGTGAGGAAGAAATTGATGAGCACGGCTTGGCCCCGTTGCCCTCGATGTCGGTAGCGGTGAAGTCGGGCATGATGTCGCTGCCGCCGCCAGGCGTGGTGGTGACAGGCTCGATAACGACTTCGCCAAGGTTGCCGTCAATGTCGGCAGGCACGGCGTAGATGTGGTATTCCGTGTTGGGTGTCAGGTCGCCGAAAGTGTTGGAGATGACTCCCGAGCCGGGCATACCGTAGGTCCAAAGGTATTCGGGCAAATCGAGGCCGGCGATGCCCATCCATTCCTGAATCTCGGCTTCGGTGGCCATCATATAGCCGTAGGAGGCGCAGTCGGCATTAGGCGTAAAGGTGGCCGTCACCTCGGTTTCAAGCACTTGGTCAACCGTGATGCTCACTTGCGGGTTGTAGCTCGGCGTGTTGCAGTCGTGCTGTTGCAGACCATGTTGCTCCAAAGCATTGATGACAGTTTGGGCGTTGTTGATGGGCCACAGGTCGTTGATGAGGATTTGCCTATCGGGAGCAATCAGGATGACGGTGGGGAAAGCACCGATTTGATAGGTGTTGCAAATGCCACTGCCACCTGCGGGGCCGCCGATGGTCGGGTATTCCACCCCGTAGTTTTGGCACCAGTTTTGGCAGGCTGCATCGCTGTCGCGGTCAGAGATTTCCATGTAGAACACATCATGCATGTTGCAGCCCATAGCGTAATAGGATTCCACCACTTTCGGGGTGGCTTGCTGGCAGGGGCCGCAATTGACGAAGAAGAAGTCGATGAGCACATACTGGCCGCCGTCGAGGATGTCGAACAGGTGGACTTCAGTGCCGTGGCAGTCCGTAGCCGTGAAGTCGACGGCTTGGTTGAGCGGACATTGCGCTTTCAGGCCAAAACCGAGGGCCAGCGCGAGCAAAAGGGTAACAAGTTTTTTCATAATGTGATGTATTTTAAGTTATTGTTATTCGGATGCAAAAGTAAAAAAAAACTCTAAACTCTAAACACTAAACTCTCAACTAATTATCGCGGTAGTCTTTCTTTTTCTCATACTTCAAATCCTTCAGGGCCTGCGCCTTCACGTTGATGGTGAAGTTCCAGCTCTTGTAGCTGCCGATGGGAATCCAGTTGAAGCGCATCTCCCAGCAGTGCAGGTCGCGGTAGACGCTGATGTTGGTGTAGGTGATGTTGTTGTTCACGAAGTCCCAGCCGGTGGAGAAGGTGACTTTCCACTTGGGCGTGATGCTGATGTCGCCATTGAGTCCTATGGTATGTACATGCGTGTTGGTGGCAATGCCCATGAAAGCGGCGTAAGCAATTGATGTCGTGTAGGTTAGGTTGTAACTCAATGAGAGCGACCAAGGCGTGGTCCAATCGATGTAGGCGTTGGGATTGCCTAAAATTTCGTTCAGTTCATCGGGGTCGAACATGCCCGAATTTCGGGCGTTTTCGTTGATCTCGTCGCGCAGTTGCTGGCTTCCTTGCTTGCCTTGCAACTTCTTGAGGTCGTTTTGGTTGAAACTGTAACTCAGGCTGAAACGCCATGATGAGCCGGTCTTGCGGAACAGCCGACCGTTGTCGGCAATCTCGAAGCGGTTGATACGTCGCCCCATCGAGTCGGCGGCGTAAGGGTCCCACGAACTGCTATAGTTGATGCCCAATTTCTTGAACAAAGTGGTGCGTCCGCTGACCGAAATGGGGGAGAAGTTGACCGAGTCTTTGGTCACGTCGTAGTTGCCCGAAATGCTGAACGACTCCAAAATCGGGACTTTTTTCACGCCCGTGATGGTGTCGCTCTTCGATGGCACCTTGATTTCCAAGTTGTTGTTGAAATTATAGGTCAAAAGCCCTTGCTGGTTTTGTGATGGGGTGCCGTAAAGCGACCTTTCGAACTTGTTGTAGGTCTTTTCGTTGCCGTTGCCATCGATGTAACTGCCGTAGACACCCCATTTCGGGTCGCCAAAGTTGGGGCGGTAGGTGAAGCCGATTTCGGGGGTGATGACATGGCGGATGGCGCGGATGGGTCCTCCGCTGAAGTGCTTCATGCCGTAGATTTTGGTGGTAATCTTGGTGGAAACGTTGAAATCCACTAAATTATGGAAGCCAAAGATGGTGTCGATTTGCAGGTGCCCAGTCGAGTCGGTGTCGTGAATCCATTGTTGTTCGGCGCGTTGGAAATACATGTAGTCGCTCAAACCCACGGTGTTGGTCCACGAGAAATGCTTCAGCAGTTTGATGGTCGCGCTGATGGGGACGGTGTGCTTGATGCCGGTTTGCACATGGCCGCGCAGGGTGTTTCTCGCCCACTTGCCGAAGTCGTCGCTGAAACCTTTGAACAGAACGGTGTCCACATCATTAATATAGGCCTTGCCGTTCATCGTGTAACTCATGCTGAGGCTTTGGTACCAGCGTTTCTTGCCGAGGGTGAGTTCGGGCAGCGAGGCGGTCAGTTGGCGCGTCATCGTGTTTTGGCTGTGGTTAGCGTTGAGGGTGAGGTAGACCTTGCCGCCGAAATTGGTTTGGTAGCTGATGCTCGACTGGAAGGTGTTGCTCAGTTGGTCGGTGGTGGTTTGGGCGTTGTATTTGTTGAAGTTGGAGCTTACGATGTTGACGTTGGCCGAGAAGTTGCGGCGCGGGTGCGACTTGGTGTCTTGCTTGTGCGTCCATTGGATTTTGAAGTCGTTGCTTTCCTGATAGTCGGCGGCACCCTTTGTGCCTATCTTGTTGACGGCGAAGCTCAAAGCCATCGAGCCGTTGTGCTTGTAACGCTTGTTGTATCTAAAGGTCGGCTTGATGCCCCACGAGCCACGGGTGTAGATGTCGCCTAAAACTTGCAGGTCGTAGTAATCGTTGATGGCCCAATAATAGCCGCCATTTTCAAGATAAAATCCACGGTTGGCCGACTCGCCGTAGGTGGGAATGATAAGCCCCGATTTTTTTCCTTTCGTGTTGGGAATCATGGAAAAAGGCAGGGCCAATGGGAGCGGAATGTCGGCAACGGTCATGTAGATTGGGCCGGTCACAATCTTGTCGTCGGGGATGACCTTGGCCTTGGTGAACTTGAACTGGTAATGCGGGTGGTCTTTGAGGTCGCAGGTGGTGTAACCGCCCGACTTGATATGGATGCTGTTGTCGTCCATGCGCTTCACTCGCTCGCCGTGCAGGTAGCCGCCTTGTTCCTCGGTCCAAACCTTGGTGATGATGCCTTTCTTCGACTTGAAGTTGTAGAGCATCTCCTTCGCCTCAAAAGTCGATTCGCCTTGTTTGAAGACGGGCCGCCCTTGCAGTTTGCCCAACGAATCGACGACACCATAGGCGCGGCAGGTGCTGGTTTCGAGGTCGAATTCGAGGCAAGCCGCCGTCAGTACAATGTCGTCGTATTTGGCCTCGGCGTTGCCGAAATAGTAGATTTTCTTCTGGTTCATGTCGCGGTACGACGAGTCGGAAGCCGAGCAAATCACCTGCGTTTCGATGGCCGAATCGGAAGGCCTTGATTTTTTAACTCTCTGTTTCTGAACGGGTTTCACCGTATCAATGGCCACAGAATCTTGCAAAATGGCAAGGCTGTCCATCCCGACGATGGAATCGAAGACGGGAAGCGTGTCGGCCACCGGAATCGAGTCCAAAACCACTGTTATCGTGTCGACGATGCGCTCCTCGATTTGAATCGTGTCGAAAGCTGTAGTGTCAACAGCAATAGGTTCAAAATCGTGTTTATCTTTCTCAGTATGAGACAATTGCTTGCACCCGACGAACAACAAAACCATCGCGGCAAGCAAGAAAAAGGTTGCCGCTTGAAAATATTTCATATATGTTGTGCGTTTCGTCAAGGCAA
Source organism: uncultured Bacteroidia bacterium (assembly GCA_902769815.1). Taxonomy (GTDB): domain Bacteria; phylum Bacteroidota; class Bacteroidia; order Bacteroidales; family F082; genus Limimorpha. The sequence continues at coordinate 14,189 of CACXQO010000062.1, forward strand.
AAACAATTATATTTGTCGCTCAAAATCGGCTGCAAAGATAGTTTTTCTTCGCGCACATTAATTAAGAACTCAATATGATACAACGAAAGATTTTCCGATTTGGTGTTTTGGCCATGATTTTTCTGATGCCTTTGTGCGTCGTGGCTCAGAAAGGCGAAAAGATTCAGACCGTGGTCATCGATGCGGGCCACGGCGGCGGTGACGCAGGTGCCTTGGGTCGCAAAACGACGGAGAAGAAACTCAACCTTGCCGTCGCGCTCAAGTTGGGTGCCTACATTGAGGAGAACCTGCCCGACGTGAAGGTGATTTACACCCGCAAGACCGACAAGTTCGTCGAACTGAGCGAGCGTGCCGCCATCGCCAACCGCAACAACGCCGATGTGTTCATCTCCATCCACTGCAACTCCACCGAAGGTACCACGGGCGCCAAAGGCGTTGAAACCTATGTGATGGGTGAAACGAAAAACGAAGCCAACCTGCGCGTGGCCATGACCGAAAACTCAGCCATCCTCCTTGAGGAAAACACCGACGCCTACGACAACTTCGACCCCAACAGCACCGAGGCCTACATCCTCTTCTCGCTCTCGCAGAGCGTGTACCAAAAGCAAAGCCTGAAACTGGCCGACAAGGTACAGCGACAGTTGGTGGAAAGGGTGGGGCGCAACGACCGTGGCGTGCAGCAGGCCGGTTTCCTTGTGCTATGGAAAACCTCCATGCCGAGCATCCTCGTCGAGTTGGGCTTCATTAATAACCTCAATGAGGAGCAGTTCCTCCTCTCCGAGCATGGCCAGAGCCAGATGGCCCTCGCGCTCTACCGCGCCTTCGAGGAATACAAGCGCGAGTTTGAGGCCGAAAACCACCAAGAGGACGGGCAGCAACCCACCAAACCCGAAAAGAAGCCTGCCGAAGAGGTGAAGGAACCCGAATTAGCCAACAATAGCAACGGCACGATTTACTTCTCGGTGCAGATTTCGAGCAGCAAGCACAAGTTGCCCACCGACGACTGGTCGTTCCGAAAAGCGAAAGAAGTGGAGGTGCATGTGGCTCATGGCGGCCTTTACCGCTACACTTCGGGCCGTTTCCCAACCAAGGAAGCCGCCACCGCCCGCCTTTCCGAGATGATAGCCGCAGGCTTCGCCGATGCTTTTGTGGTGGCCTTCGTCAACGGCGAGCGCGTCCCCATCCACCAAGCCGAAGAGGAACTTCG
>CACXQO010000063.1 GCA_902769815.1 uncultured Bacteroidia bacterium
TTGTCAGGAACATCTGAAATTCTTCTGAGATAAGCCTTTTCGACATAATCATGGACATACTCATTTTCATAAACAAAAGCATCAGCATTTTGTTCCACAATCTGAAGCGCAAAAGTTCGTCCATATTCCATATTCATAGACAAAACGGAAGTCTCAAAATCGAAAGAATAAGTGTATCCCGCCACAATAACAGTATCAGGACAAACAATGTAATTTTCATTCATCCAAATTGTATCAATAGAACCATTTCGAATTTCACCCGATTTGTTTTCCCTGAAAACCAGTTGGATACCATTATCAGTATCATTCGGGTCATATAAATAAGTCGTCAATGAAGCCGCAATCGGGTTGCCAGCATAGTCAATGTTGTAATACTCAATTTTTTCTACGCCCCAAATACCAAAGAAAGGTTTCTCTGGCATATCAACAGTAACAATAGCAGTATAACTATTTTGAGAGCCGTCTTCAGCAATTACTGTATAGGTTACAGGTTGGCTGAAATCTTGAGACATTCCTGAAGCAGGATTAACCGTTGCTTTATCGGAAGCCGAAATGATCGGCACTAAATTCGTGACATCTGTACCAAAAGGCACTGTTGCAATAATCATCCGGTCTTCAATTGATGCCTCGATATTAGGAGAAATGAACTTAAATGATAGGATTTCTTTTTCGCTGCTTTTCTTCTGGCAACCTAACAATGCCATCAAGATTGTCAAGATGATGAAGGAGATACTTACTTTTTTCATGGTATTATTGTATTATTGTTTTGTATTTTTAATTCTGCTGCAAATATAATGGTATTGATAATATAGTACGATTCTAATATCAATTTTTTTTCTCATTCATCGCCAAAGCCCGCTTTTTAGAATCCTCCATCACCTCCAAAGCCTGCTGCTGCAAAAATTTTTCCTCGTCGGTCTCCGGCTCAAGCGTGATGCCGTGGGGACGGGAATGGTGGTTTTCGTCCAAGTAGGAGAAAGTGGCGAAGCCGTCGGCGGCGATTTTTTCGGGTTCGCGGCTGCGATACATCTTTGTATAAACCGTCAATGTGCTGCGGCCAACGGAAATGACTTTACTCTCGAAAGTGACAATGTCGCCCGCGAAAATCGGGAACTTGAAGTCGATGCCGTGGAGGACGAGAAGAACGGTGTCTTTCGTATCAACATATTGCGCCACAGCGAAATAGGACTTTCATATTTTTTCTGTTTTTATGGCATACACTTCGTGTAGAAATCTTTCAAAAATCTAATTATCAAAATCTTACAAAATCTATTTCACATTCATTTTTCATCTTCCATTGATTATTTTATTGATTTTGATAGATTTAACTGCGTTGAATACTGCGTATTTCTTGCGAAGCAATCCCAATTTTCATATTTCAATTTTTAGTCCATCGTAGGCGAGCATCATGCCTTCGGGAAGTTCGGGATTGACTTGGGCGGCGAGGCCCATGCTGTGGCTGCAATGCGTGAACCAAGTCTTTTTCGCGCCCACTTTTCGGGAAATTTCGATTGCTTCGTCCAAGGTGAGATGCGAATAATGTTTCTTTTTTTGCAAAGCCTCAATAATCAGGTATTCAACACCTTGCAGCTTTTTAATTGCCTCTTCGGAAACCTCGCTCAAGTCGGTGACGTAGGCAAAGTTGCCGATGCGGAAGGCATAGCAAGTCAGGGTGTAATGCTTTAATTTAATAGGTATGATGTGCAGGTCGCCGAGGTCGAATGGCGTTTCGTCGAGGCGGCGGATATCGTAGGTTGGCGCACCCGGATAAGGATGCTCATCGAAGGCGTATGAATACTCCCGCTTGATTTCGGGCAACGCGGTATCGGCCACATAGAGCGTCATAGGCTTTTTCTGCATGAAAATATAGGGGCGCAAATCGTCGAGGCCGCCGATATGGTCTTTATGCTCATGAGAGATAATCACCACATCAAGTTTGGTGACGTTTTCGCGCAACATCTGTTGGCGGAAGTCGGGGCCGGCATCCACGGCCACCGTCACCTCTTCGGTCTGAATCAGAATCGAGGTGCGCAGCCGCTTGTCGCGTGGGTCTTTGCTTTGGCACACGGGACAAGTGCAGCCGATGACCGGCACACCTTGCGAAGTTCCACTACCTAAAACAGTGACAATCATACTTTTATCATTTTTTCGCGTCCATAAACGCCTCACCGAAATTCAAGCGCAAAATTAGCGATTTTAAACAAAAAAACATGCTATTTCATGGAATTTGCCTACATTTGCGGCATGAATTTTTCATCCTACCTCAGAAATAGGGCTTTAAGACGCGCCTTGGAGCAATTTCTCGCCGAAAAACCTACGGCAAAAATGCCTAATCTTCAGCGGGTTACTTCCATTTTGATTATTTTGGACGAAGGCGACAAAAGCATAGTGAAGAACATCGAAAGCAGTGCAAAAAGTCTGTTTGGCGCAAGTCGTTGCGGGTTTGTCATCCTTTGCAACCAAATGTCGGAAACCATTCTGCAAAGCGACCTCTACACCGAGATTACGCCCAAGGATTTTGGCTTTATGAGCGTGCTGAAACCCGACAAGCACGAATTCATCAAGAAGCTGCCTTTCAGCACAATGCTTATCAACATGGCGGCAAAAAACTCCGAAATCAGCGACTATCTTTGCACCCTGCCGAAGTCGGATTTCAGGATTTGTTTCCACGAGAGCAAAAACCAACCTATCTACGACTTGATTATCCAAAACCCGCGAGCCACCGACCCTGTTTCCAACATCCATGTCCTGCACAACTATCTGAAAGCCTTGTCGGGTTCAACAACTTAAAACTCTGATTGAAAATGAAATACAACCCTTTTAAAGGCACGGGCATTGCCCTCGTCACTCCTTTTAAAACCGACTGTTCAGTTGATGTTGAGGCTTTAATCAACATCGTGAACCATGTCATCGCCAACGGCGCGGATTTTTTGGTCGTTTTGGGCACCACTTCCGAAGCCCCTACCCTTTCGGCTGACGAAAAGCAATTGGTAATCAACACGATATTGGAAACCAATGAGGGTCGCTTGCCCGTCATGCTCGGCATGGGCGGCAACAACACGCAGGCCGTCATCGAAGCCGTTAAAAACCAAGATTTTAAGGGCATCCAAGGCATCTTGAGCGTCGTACCTTATTATAATAAGCCCAACCAGCGCGGCATGAAAGCCCATTTCGAGGCCATCGCCGATGCGAGTCCTGTGCCCGTAGTGGTTTACAACGTGCCTGGGCGCGTGGGCGTGAACTTGCAAGCCGCCACCTGCGTGGAATTGGCCCAGCATCCCAACATCATCGCCGTAAAGGAGGCTTCGGGCAACTTGCAGCAAATCATGGAGATATTGCGCGACAAGCCCGCCGACTTCGATGTGCTTTCGGGCGACGACGGCATCACCCAACCTTTGTTGGCACTCGGCGCTACAGGCGTAATTTCGGTGGCCGCCAACGCTTACACAAAACATTTCAGCCGTATGATGAAGGCCCAAAAGGAAGGCCGCATCGAAGAAGCATTGCGCTTGCATTACGCCATGCTCCGTATGAACCAACTGATTTTTGCCGACGGCAACCCCGCAGGAATCAAGTGCCTGATGAGCCATATCGGGCTGTGCGAGAATGTGTTGCGTTTGCCTTTAGTTCCTGTGAACGAGAAGGTGGAAGCGGAAATTGTTGAAGAATGGGGGTTTTTGAAAGTTGAGAGTTGAGAGTTGAGAGTTGAGAGATTAGAGTTGTAGGGCTGTCACATTGTGACAGCCGAATAATCAGAATTTGAAATTTGAAATAACAATAATAAAATGAAGAGTTTACGCTATTTTATGCTGATTTTGGCCGCAGTGGTTTGCGGCAACATTTTTGCCCAAAAGAGCCAACAAGAACTGAACCAGCTCATGCAAGAACGCAATGAGTATTATTTCACCTTCAACCTGAGCGGCAACGATGACCTAAACGCCATTGCCCAAACCATTTCGGTTGACCGTGTTGATGGCAAGGTGGTTACGGCCTACGCCAACAGCAAGGAATTTGCCGATTTTCAGCAACTTGGCTATGAAACAACGCTGCAAACGCCGCCTTCGCTGATGGAGAAAGTCGCGATGTGGGACGGCAGCAACCGCGCCGAATATGATTGGGACAGTTACCCGACCTACACGGCCTACGAGGAAATGATGTTCCAATTTGCCACCGACCATCCCGACAAGTGCGAAATCATCACCCTTGGCACGCTGCCCAGTGGTCGAAAGATTATGATTGCCCACCTGAACAACGGTTCGGGCGAAGGCAAGCCGAAGTTCCTCTACACCAGCACCATCCACGGCGACGAAACCACAGGCTGGATTTTGATGCTTCGCTTGATTGACTATTTGCTTGAGAATCCTGACGAGCCTGAAGTTCAAACCGTTATGAACAATATTGACCTTTATATTGGCCCGAACACCAACCCTGACGGAACTTATCACGCAGGCAACAACAACGTGAACGGTGCCACCCGCTACAACGCCAACGGTGTTGATATGAACCGCAATTATGCCGACCCCAATGGTGGTCCACACCCCGATGGCAATCCCTATCAAACTGAAACAGAATGGTTTATGCAGTTTGCCGAAGAAAACGCTTTTGTGATGGGTGCCAACTATCACGGTGGCGCCGAAGTGATGAACTACCCCTGGGACAACACCTACACCCTCCATGCCGATGACACATGGTATCAACTCATTAGCCACGAATATGCCGACCTTTGCCATCAGGTGAACTCGAACTATATGAACGGCTACAACAACGGCATTACCAACGGCGCACAATGGTATATGATTGGCGGCGGTCGACAAGACTACATGAACGGTTACGCCCAATGCCGCGAACTCACGATTGAATGTTCGAACACCAAACTGCCCAACGGCAACCAATTACCCAACTTCTGGAACATCAACAAAAATTCCATCTTCGCCTTTATGAACCAATGCCTTTACGGCATCCACGGCACCGTGACCGATGCTTCGACAGGCGAACCCATTGAGTTTCGGGACACGACAATACGTTTTCAGTAGTGGAGAGCCATCTGCCGGCGGGCGACTTCCACCGCCCCATCAAGGGAGGCACCTACACCGTGAGCTTCATCGCCGATGGCTATCGTCCGCATCAGGAAACCGTCACCGTCGCTGATTATGAAACTGTCAATCTGAACGTTGCACTCGAAGCCGGCGCGGGCATTCTTCCTGATTTCTCTGTTTCGAGAACGATGGTGCCATTGGGTGGACATGTCAACTTCACCGACCAGTCGTTTGGCGACATTGTTTCGTGGCATTGGACCTTTGAAGGAGCCGGTTCATCGACGCAACAGAACCCGACGAATGTTTCGTACGATATGGTTGGCGACTTTGCCGTGACCCTCACCGTGACCGACAGCAACGGCAACACCGAAACCCTCACGCGAGACAATTACATCCATGTGCGCGAAGCCTACATGATGCAAGACGGTACCTTCGAGACTTGCAGGGCGTTCTTCTACGCTTCTGCTTACACCGGTTACCACAGCAACGAGGACTACACCATGACTTTCCTTCCCGATACCCCAGGCAACAAAATCAGCGTCAACTTCCTAAGTTTCAGCACTGAAGCCAACTACGACTGGCTTGAAATCTATGATGGCAGTTCCACCGATGCACCTTTTATCAACAGTTATTCAGGCAATGACGAAATCGGCATAGTGACCGCCACCAACGAAGAAGGCGCACTCACTTTCCATTTCACTTCCGACTATTCTACCACGTCGAGCGGCTGGGAGGCTTTGGTCGATTGCATCGGTTCATACGAGCCTATGATTATTGACGTCACCGCCAATCCGGAAGTCATCAACGAAGGCGAAAGCAGCCAACTCACAGCAACGGTAACGGGTGGCGCAGGCAACTACACCTTCCGTTGGGAACCCGTCGAAACCCTCGACTATCCCACCAGTTGCTGCCCCATAGCGACACCCACCGAGCATGAAACCATTTACAAAGTGGAAGTGACTGACGGAGAGGGCAATACGGTTTCCGGCGAAGTGACCGTGACCATCAGGAATGTGGGCATGGATGAAAACACCATGAGTGCCTTGAAGGTTTATCCCAACCCGAACAATGGCCTGTTCATCATTGAAGGCAATGCTGATTATCAACTCATCAACAGTCTTGGGCAAGTCATGCTTTCGGGTGTTTGCGAAGGCAAGTGCCAAATCGATGCACAAGGTTTGAAACAAGGCGTTTATTTCCTCCGCCTCAACGGTGAAAACGACTGTAGGACAGAAAAAATCATCATCGAATAAGGCTCAAAATGAAGCATTTGCAGAATCTCATCCTGATTCTCGCCGTGACAGTTTGCGGCAACCTTTTGGCCCAAAACAGCCAAAAGGACTTGGAGCAACTTATGCGTAGCCGTAGAGAGTATTTCTTTACCCTCACGGTTGACCAACCTTCTGAAATCCAAGCCATCAGCGACCTTTGCTCCGTTGACGGCACCGATGGCCGAACCGTGGTGTGTTTTGCCAACCAAAACGAGTATGAGATTTTGCTCGAAAAAGGCTATCAGCCTCATTTGCAAACTCCACCATCGTTGCTCGAAACGCCCATCATGTGGGACGGAAGCCACCGCGAGGCGTACGATTGGGACGCTTACCCGACCTACGAAGCCTACGAAAACATGATGCAGCAATTTGCCGCTGAGCATCCCGACCGTTGCACCTATTTCGAACTTGGCACTTTGGCCAGTGGGCGCAAACTCATGTTTTGCCGCATCAACAACGGGCAAACCGACGGCAAGCCGAAGTTCCTCTACACCTCAACCATGCACGGCAACGAAACGACAGGCTTTATGCTGATGCTCCGCCTCATCGATGAACTTTGTTCGAGCAATGACGACCGTATTTTGAACTTAGTCAACAACTTGGACATTTTCATCTGCCCAAACACCAACCCCGACGGCACCTATTACGGTGGCAACCAAAGCGTATCTGGCGCCCGCCGCAACAATGCCAACGACCTCGACCTCAACCGCCACTATCCCGATTTCGACAAAGGTCCGCACCCCGACAACGAATGGTGCTATCAGGATGAAACCCAATGGCTGATGAACCTTGCACGTGACCATAAATTTACGATGGCCGCCAACTTCCATACGGGTTCGGAGGTGTTGAACTACCCTTGGGACACCCATCCCGCACTCCACGCCGACGATGAATGGTGGAAATTGGTCTGCCACGAATACGCCGACCAATGCCACGAGTGGGACACCTCTTATATGAATATGCCTCATCAGAATGCAGACAACGGCATCATCAACGGCTATGTGTGGTACACCATTTCGGGCAGCCGACAGGACTACATGAACTACTACGCCCAATGCCGCGAAGTGACGATTGAATGTTCCAACACATACCTGCCCAACGCCTCAACAATGCCGATGTACTGGAACTACAACCATAACAGCATGTTAAGTTACATGGAGCAGTGCCTCAACGGGATTCACGGCACCATCACCGATGCCGCAACAGGCGAGGCGATTGAAGCCACCGTTTTCATTGCGGGACACGACCAACGCGGCTCTCATGTCAATTCGCATTTGCCGGCGGGCGACTATCACCGTCCCATCAAGGGTGGCACTTACGCCATTACTTATTCCGCTTACGGCTATGAGCCACAGACCATTACCGTCAGCGTAAACGACAATGAAGCCGTTGATCAGGATGTGCAACTGACACCTATCCCCAACACACCTTTATCCGCCTATTTTGTGGCTGAAAGAGAGGTGGTTACGGTGGGTTCGCCCGTTTGGTTCAATGAATTTAGTCAAGGTCGGCACATCGTCAGTTGGGAGTGGCGGTTTGAAGGTGGAACACCCGCCACCTCCACTGAGCGCAATCCTTCTGTCATTTATGACACACCGGGAAAGTTTGATGTTTCGCTGACCGTCACCGATGCCGATGGACAAGCCAGCACCAACACCAAGAGCGAATTCATCGATGTTTACCATGCCATCCCCATCCAAGACGGCAATGTGACCGTGACCGACTGCCGAGGCCTCTTTCTCCCTTCGGGCAGCGACTGCGGGCATTACGGCAACGATGAAAGTTACAAAATGACCCTTTATCCCGACAGCAACGGGCGAAAAATCATTTTGGATTTCCTCGATTTCAAGACCCAACCCAACACCGACGTACTCACCATCTACGACGGCACCTCCACCGATGCCCCGCTTACCGGCAGTTATTCAGGCTCGGTCTTGCCCGGTTGCATCACCGCCACCAATCCAGAAGGAGCACTCACAATCACTTTTGTTTCAAACACTTATAGCAATTATTTAGGGTGGATGGCAACGGTGACTTGCACAAGTGGCGTGTCGGTAGACGAAAACCTGACGGAGAGCATGAAAATCTATCCCAATCCGGCACAAAACAGTTTCACCATCGAGGCTGATGGCGAAATCCAGTATTCCGTTTACAACACTCTCGGCCAAGTCGTGCTTTCAGGCAATTTCACCGACAAAACCCAAATCGATGCCCAATCCTTGCGGCAAGGCGTGTATTTCCTTCAACTGAAAGGCACAAACGGGAACTGGGTTGAAAAACTCATCGTTGAAAAATAAAAACAAAAACACCTCGTTATTAACGCAAAAATGAGTAATTTTGCAGCCCGATGAAAAACAGGATTTTGATATTGGCCGTTATGGGGTTGGCAGCCCTCGCCTCTTGCAACGACTTCAACCGTTTGGTGAAAAGCACCGACAATGAAATGAAGTACGAGGTGGCGATGGACTATTATGAGCGCGGCGACTACAACCACGCCCTGCAACTGTTCGACCTGCTGCAAGCCTCGTTCCGCAACACGCCCCGTGGCGAAAACATCACTTATCGCACGGCGCAATGCTACTATATGCAGCACGACTACGAGATTGCGGGCTACTATTACAACCGTTTCCTCCAAGTCTACCCCTTCTCAAAGGATGCAGAAAAGGCCGCCTACATGAGCGCCTATTGCAGTTACATGGATTCGCCCGAGTCGGGATTGGACCAAACCAACACCCACAACGCCATCAAGCAATTGAAAGGCTTCATCGAGCGTTATCCCAAAAGCGACAGCCTCGACCGCGCCAATTACCTTTTGGCCGACCTCAACAACAAATTGGAAGAGAAAGACTACAACATTTGTAGGCTGTTCTACCGCATGGAAAACTACAGCGCAGCCATCACCTCTTTTGAGAACATGCTGAAGAAATATCCCAACACTCCGCACCGCGAGGAAATCCTGTTCGACATGGCCAAGACCTACTACGACTTTGCCGAAAACAGCATCGCCGAAAAGCAGCGCGAGCGTTACGAGTCGTGCATCGAGCAATGCAACACCCTCTCGTATCTCTATCCCGAAAGCAAGTATTTGCAGGAAGTGAGCGGCATTGCAGCCAAAGCAAGAAAGAAATTAGAAAACATCAAATAATCATGGATTTCAAGAAAATCAAGACAGAAACGACGGTTGTCACCCGTCAGAAAGACCAGTTCTACAAAGGCACAGGCAACATTTACGAAACCGTTGCCATCCTCTCCATCAGGGCCAACCAGATAGCCTCTGAGATGAAGGCGGAACTCAACGAAAAAATCGAGTCGTTTGCCTCGGCATCCAACGACAGCCTCGAAGAAGTGTTCGAGAACAAGGAACAAATCGAAATCGCCAAGTTCTACGAGCGTCTTCCCAAGCCCACCCTGATTGCCATCCACGAATTTTTGAACGACCAGATTTACTTCCGCAATCCCGCCAAGGAAACCGCAGAAGCCTTCTGATTTTCAAACAACTAAAAGGGAGCCGCCATGAAAAAAGCCTTATCTGCCCTCTTGCTTCTGGCCTGCCTGCTGACGGTCAACACCGTGCGGGCACAGGAGTTGCAATGCGAAGTGCGCGTCAGTTCCAACAAGATACAAGGTAGCGACAGGACCATCTACCAGAATCTGCAAAACTCCCTTCACGAATTCATCAACAACACGAAATTCACGGAAATCAACTTCAGGCAAGCAGAGAAAATCGAGTGTTCGATGCTGGTGGACGTGACCAGTCGGGAGGGCAACTACTTCACTGCCGAAATCAGCCTCGCATTGCGCCGTCCTGTCTTCAAGTCGAACTACAGTACACCGTTGTTCAACTACATCGACAGACGGTTTTACTTCGAGTATATGGACGGCCAGCCCCTCGACTTCAACCCGAACTCCTTCATTTCCAACCTCACAAGCACCATAGGCTTTTATGTCTATGTCTTCCTCGGGTTGGACTTCGATTCCTTCTCGCCCAACGGCGGCGACCCGTTCTTTGCCATCGCCGAGAACATCGCCAACACTGCTCCGCAAGAGGCTGATTCGGAAAATGGCTGGAGCTCGTCGGGACGCAACAACCGCCACGCCATCATCAGCGACATCAACAACCAGAGTTACCAACCGCTGCGCCAATTCCTTTACGAATACCATCGTCACGGCCTCGACATAATGGCGGATAATCCTGAGCAAGGCCGCGAAGCCATCTTGGGCAGCCTCGGCAACCTGCAATCGGTGTATGAGCGCAACTCCATGTGCTATTTCCTGCAACTGATTGTTGAAAGCAAGCGCGACGAAATCATCCAAGTCTTTTCGCAAGGCGATATGAAGTTCCGCACCGAAGCCGCCAACATCATGAAGGCCGTCGACCCCTCGCAATCATCGAGGTATGACGCGATGCTGCAAAACAACGGCAGATAAATTCCCATTCCATGCTCAAGCAACTGCACATCAGTAACTACGCCTTGATAGACAAACTGAATGTCAGTTTCGAAAGCGGTTTCAATGTCATCACGGGCGAAACTGGTGCGGGCAAGTCCATCTTGCTCGGTGCCTTGGGCTTTGCCTTGGGCGACCGTGCCGATACGAATGTGCTTTACGACAAGGACAAGAAATGCATCGTGGAAGCACAATTTGAACTGAAAGACAACACTTTGCAATCCTTCTTTGAGGAAAACGACCTCGATTTTGAGACCGATTGCATCTTCCGACGCGAACTCAGCCCGCAAAAGAAAAGCCGCGCTTTCATCAACGATACGCCCGTTGCGTTGCAAGCCATGAAAGAGATTGGCAGTCAATTGGTTGATATTCATTCACAACACGACTCACTTCTGCTCACCGATGCCGACTTCCAACTCAGACTATTAGACGACATTGCGCAAAACAATTCGTTATTGACTGATTATCAGGAAGAATATGGCAACTACAACCAACTCAAGCGTTCATTAAACGACTTGAAGGAGATGGCAACCAAAAACACCGCCGAAAACGACTACCTGAAATTCCAGTTGGACGAACTCGACAAAGCCGACCTGAAAGAAGGCGAATACACGGAAATCGAGCAGACGCTTAGCGTGATGGAAAACTCGGAGGAAATCAAGACGCTCTTGGTGACTGCCAACAGTCTGATGGAAGACTCGGAAACAGCCATTTTGGGGCAAGTCAATGAACTGTCCTCTACCCTTTCGCGATTAAAGCACCTCTTGCCCGACGCTGAAAGCCTGTTTGAACGCATTGAAAACCTGAAAGTTGAACTAAAAGACATCGCCTACGACCTGCGTCACAAGGAAGATGAAACCCAATTCGACGAGGAACAACTGCAAAACCTTCAGGAACGCTACGACCTCCTCAGCCGCTTGATGATGAAGCACCGCGTCAACGAGTTTGGGGAACTTATCGCTTTGCGGGACAGCCTGAAAGAGAAAGTGAACGCCTTCGAGAACATCGATGAAGCCATCGCACAAGCCGAAAAACAACTGAAAACCAGCGAGAAACAACTTTCAAGCCTCGCCAAAAACCTGCATGAAAAACGTTGTCAGGCTGCTGTTGCCTTTGGCGAAAAAGTTGCCCAATTGGTGCAGCAGTTGGCCATGCCTTTCGCCCAATTCCAAGTCAGCGTTGAAAGCCAAGAAACCTTCGGCAGCAAGGGCAGCGACGAAATCCGTTTCCTCTTTTCCGCCAACAAGGGTGTGGCTCCCGACGACATCCGTCGTGTGGCCTCGGGCGGCGAGCTTTCGCGCCTGATGCTCTCCATCAAGAGTGCTGTTTCGGACTACAACTACATCCCCACCCTCATCTTCGACGAAATCGACACGGGCGTTTCGGGCGAAGTGGCCGCCAAAATCGGGGGCATCATGCGGCAGATGGGCCATTCGCTGCAACTCATTTCCATCACCCACCTGCCACAAGTGGCCAGCCAAGCCTTACACCATTATTTCATATACAAAGACAACAAAGGCGAACGCACGCAGTCGCACATTCGCCTGCTGAATTCCTCAGAACGCACCAATGAAATTGCTAAGATGCTCAGCAACGACACAATCACTCCCGAGGCTTTGCGGGCGGCTGAAGTGTTGCTGGGAAAGTAATGGTAAATCTCTGAAAATCAATCCTCACTCCGCACGGCATTCTTCATAATGCCGATCTTGGAACTCTCCACGAAATTGAGAATGAAATCACGGTCTTCCGATTCGGGAAGGTGTTCACGAATGTACTGCACCGATTGGGTGACGTTCATTCCGACACTGTAAATCACGCGATATACATCCTGAATGGCATTGATACGATCACGCGAAAAACCACGGCGCATCAAACCAATGGAGTTGACCCCGACATAGCACACCGGATGTCCCGGACCTGTCTTCACAAATGGAGGAATGTCCTTGTTGACCAAGGCACCACCCGAAATCATCACATGCGCCCCGATGCGGCAAAACTGGCTCACCGCTGCCAAGCCACCAAAAATGGCCCAATCGTCAACAGTGATGTGACCTGCAAGGGTGGCAGCGTTGGCCATAATGACATGGTCGCCAAGGTAACAGTCATGCGCAACATGGGTAAAAGCCATCAGCAAACAATCCTTGCCGACAACCGTCTTGCCAGAAGCTACCGTACCTTTGTTGACCGTCGCCGACTCGCGCACCGTTGTGCCGTCGCCAATATAGCAATAGGTTTTTTCCCCTTGATATTTAAGGTCTTGCGGAATGGCAGAAATCACCGCTCCGGGGAAAATCTTGCAGTTCTTCCCGATGCGGGCACCGTCCATAATGGTGGCATTGGGACCAATCCAAGTACCAGCACCGATTTCAACGTCTTCGCCAATCCAAGCGAACGCCTCAATCTTCACGTCATCCGCGATGCGGGCATTGGGGTGGATATAAGCTAAAGGCTGGTTCATGCTTAGTATATTAAGGTGTGCTTGATTTTCCTTGCGAAGGAAGTGTTGGAGAAATGGCCTGGCTTCACCGCCGTCACCTTGCCCTTGATGGGACGACCGACCAAAGTCAGGTCGCCAATGACATCCAACAACTTATGACGTGCAGGTTCATTCTCGAAATAGAGTTCCACATTGTTCAAGATACCGCACTCTTTCACAGTCACTTTCGGCTTCTTAAAGAAAGCCGCAATATGGTCGAGTTCCTCGGCGGAAACGTTGCGGTTGACGAACACTATGGCGTTGGTCAAGTCGCCACCTTTGATGAGGTTGCGGCTGATAAGTGTCTCTAATTCATGCAAGAAAACAAAGGTACGGCAAGGCGCAATCTCGTTTTCGAAGTCCTTCAGGTCAGTCAATTTGGCATGTTGCTCATCCAAAACCCTCGTGTTGTATTTCACCTTCACGTCGATTTCGAAATGGTCGCAAGGCTCGATGGTCAACTCAATGCCCAAAACCTCGTTTTTGTAGGAGATTGGTTCCTCGATGACCAAATAATTGCGCGGTGCGTTCTGCTCGACGATACCCGCCTGATGGATGGCATCGACGAAGAACTTGGCACTACCGTCCATGATTGGAGTTTCCTCTACATCAATGTCTATCAACACATTATCAATGCCCATACCGCGAAGCGAAGCCAAAACATGTTCGACGGTATAAATTTTCACGCCACCTTTGCCGAGGGTAGTACCACGGGCTGTATCAATGACATTGTCGACATCTGCTTCGATAATGGGTTGGTTTTCAAGGTCAATTCTACGAAAACGGATTCCAGAATTTACGGGAGCCGGATTAAAGGTGAGGGTGCCGCACTGGCGGGTATGAAGCCCTGCTCCTTTGACACTGACTCTATTTTTGAGCGTACGTTGTTTCTCCATAAAAAATCATATTCGTGGATAATCTCCACAAAAAACGCGCAAAGATAGGAATTATTCTGTCACCCGCAAAAAAAATTCCCTATTGGTGCC
>CACXQO010000064.1 GCA_902769815.1 uncultured Bacteroidia bacterium
GGCAGAGATTTCCTGCGGGGTGTATTGCTTGCCGTCGATGTCGATACGAGGCGTGTTGTTGGGGCCTTGCAAGACCTTGTAAGGCACACGCTTCATTTCTGCGCCGACCTTGTCGTAGGTCTCGCCCATGAAACGCTTGATGGAATAAACGGTACGCAGCGGATTGGTGATGGCCTGACGTTTGGCAGGCTCGCCGACCTTACGCTCGCCGTTGTCGGTGAATGCCACCACCGACGGGGTGGTGCGGTGGCCTTCGCTGTTGGCGATGACTTGAGGCTCGTTGCCTTCCATCACGGCCACGCATGAGTTGGTTGTACCTAAATCGATACCGATGATCTTTGACATAGTTTTGTTCTCCTATTTTTATTTGTTATTTGTTTGTTCTCTAATCAAGGCTGCATTTTGCAACGCCCCGCATTTTGTCAATCTTTATGCCAAAGGAAAAAAACTGACAAAATGACAATATTTCAGGTTTTGCAGCGTTTTCACCCCGATTATCTTGCCAAATTGGGGATTTTTCGTACTTTTGCATCTTTGTTTTTCCAAAAATTGACCCTTCTACAATGAAAAGAATACTTGCCCTTATCATTTGCCTTTTGTTGACAACCGTGGCGTTTTCGCAAGACAACAACAACTTTTTCAGCCGCCTGAAGAACATTTTCGTCGTCCACGATACCGTATATATATATGTCAACCAAAACGCCAACGACAGCATTGCCGACGCCCAAGACACCCAAGTCGATGATGATGACGACGATGATGACGACGAGCGTTCTGAAAGTATTCCCGTCCCGGTTGACACCCTCGACACGCACGACATATTTCGCAAAGTGGTGCTTTTCGACAACGGGACATGGCTGTACTACAACATCGACATGTCTTTCATCCCTTACGCCCTCGAATCTGACCACTGGACTACGGAGAAGGTTCATTCCTACAACGACATCGCCCTGAACGACCTACCCGACACGATTCAACTCACGCTTGTAGATTCCACTCATCGGTACTGCATCCCCCATCCCGGGCAAGTCACGTCACGCTATAAATACAGATGGAAGCGGCCACACCGGGGCATTGATATCGGTCTCCATGTCGGAGATGCCGTTTATGCAGCCTTCGACGGCATAGTGCGGGCGGCTTTGCCCATCAACCTGACGGGCGGCTATGGCAATGTGCTGGTTATCAGACACCCCAACGGATTGGAAACTTACTATGGGCACTTGACACGTTTCATCGTTAAAAGCGGCGACATCGTGAAGGCTGGAGAATTGATCGGTTATGGCGGTTCGACGGGACGCAGCACGGGGCCTCACCTCCACTTCGAGACACGCTACATGGGTCAAGCCTTCGACCCCGAGCGCATCTTCGACTTCGAGAACGGCACGCTCCGTTGCGAAGAATTCACCCTCAGAAAGCACTACTTCAACATCAATTCGCACTACGGCATGACCGACGCACAATCGAAGGTGGCCTCAACCAAGCCACCAAAAGCCTCAAAGTCCGGTGGTTCAGGAAAGGGAAGTCCTGTATATTATAAAGTACGCTCCGGCGACAATCTCGGCAAAATCGCCAAACGCCACGGCACCACCGTCGAGAAACTATGCAAGTTGAACGGCTTCAAGTCAAACAAAGTGCTGAAAGTGGGGCAACGGATTCGGGTGAAGTGACACAAAAAAAGCGAGGCTCAAACCTCGCTTTTTTTTCGTTAGGCTTGCATCCAAGCCTCAACATCCTCTAACTGCAAAGCCGGAATGTCGAGCTTGTTCTTCTTGCGCAAGCCGTTGAGCTTTTCGCGCAATGCGGAGGGCTTCTCTGCCTTCAGTTGCTCGATGGTGTTATAGCCATTGGTGAGCAACAGCGTTGCCCAAGTCTCGGCCATACCCAAGGCCATAAAGTCTTCCTTGGTGGCATTCTTCACGACCTTCTCGGGACGCATCATCGGGAACAGCAGCACTTCCTGAATCGTGGTCTGACCTGTGAGCAGCATTACTAAACGGTCGATGCCGATACCCATGCCAGAGGTCGGAGGCATACCGTATTCCAAAGCGCGGAGGAAATCGTTGTCGATGACCATTGCCTCGTCGTCGCCACGGCCTGCCAACTTCATCTGTTCCTCGAAACGGTTGCGTTGGTCGATGGGGTCATTCAGTTCGGTGTAGGCGTTGGCCAACTCCTTGCCGTTCACCATCAATTCAAAACGCTCGGTCAGTTCGGGATTGTTGCGGTGACGCTTGCAGAGCGGCGACATCTCGACGGGATAGTCGGTGATAAAGGTCGGCTGGATGTAGGTGCCTTCGCACTTTTCGCCGAAGATTTCGTCAATCAGTTTGCCCTTGCCCATCGAGTCGTCCACCTCAATGCCGAGTTGCTTGCACACGCCGCGCAGTTGGGCTTCGTCCATGCCTGTAATGTCAATGCCAGTCTTCTCCTTGATGGAGTCAATCATGGTGATGCGCTTGAAGGGACGCTTGAAGCAGATTTCGTTGTCGCCAACTTTCACGGTATCAGTGCCTAACACCTCCGTGACGGCGCGCTCAATCATGGCTTCTGTGAAGTCCATCATCCAGAGGTAATCCTTGTAGGCCACGTAGATTTCCATTGCCGTGAACTCGGGGTTGTGGGTGCGGTCCATGCCCTCGTTGCGGAAGTTGCGCGAGAACTCATACACACCCTCAAAGCCGCCCACAATGAGGCGCTTCAGGTAAAGTTCATCGGCAATGCGGAGGTACATCGGAATGTCCAAGGCATTGTGGTGCGTGATAAAGGGACGCGCCGTGGCACCGCCCGGAATGGCTTGCAGCACAGGCGTTTCCACCTCCAAATAACCGTTCTCGTTGAAGAAACGGCGGATGCTGTCGATGATGCGGGTGCGGGTGATGAAAATGTCCTTCACCTTGTCGTTCACCACGAGGTCAACGTAACGCATACGGTAGCGCAGCTCGGGATCGTTGAATTCGTCGTACTTCACGCCGTCCTTCTCCTTGACGATGGGCAGCGGTCTCAATGACTTGCTCAGCACCGTCAGTTCCTTGACGTGCACCGAGATTTCGCCCATCTGCGTGCGGAAGGCGAAGCCTTTCACACCGATGAAGTCGCCGATGTCCAAAAGACGCTTGAACACCGTGTTATACAAGGTCTTGTCCTCCTCGGGGCAGATCTCGTCGCGCTTAATATAGAGCTGGATGCGGCCTTTCGAGTCCTGCAGTTCGCAGAACGAGGCGGCACCCATGATGCGGCGGCTCATGATACGGCCTGCGAGGGTGACCTCTTGGAATTGATCGGGGTTGTTGTCGTCAAATTGGTTGAGGATGTCCGTGGTGAACACGCTCACGGGGAACGCGGCCTGCGGATACGGGTTGATGCCGAGATTATAGAGTTCGGCCAACGAATTTCTTCTGATTTGTTCCTGTTCGCTTAACATGATGCGTTTGAATTTTGGGCGCAAAGGTACGAAAACGATTGATACCCTTGGAAACAAATCTGACAAAAACGAATTTCAGTGGTCTAGCTGGGGTAAAATTACTTGTTCCAGCGAATTTGTAATGAAGCGAATTGCAAATCCGCAGGTTCAATATAGTCGAATTGCAAATCCGACCAAACTGAATACATACATAATCGAAAAAAAAGTGAACAGAAAGTTTGCCGCATAGAACAGAAATGTATACCTTTGCACCGGGTTGAAAGGACTGCCCAAACGGGACTTCGGCATCCTGACAACTTGAAAATATGTAAATCATGTTTAATTAGAAGTCCCCTATATTTTCAAGAAAACAATTAAAAACAAATAAAATGAAAAAAGCTTTAGTCATCGGATTGATCTCATTGATCACAAGTTGTTGTTCAAAAATCTATCCATCAAAGGACGATTTTCTAACAATTCCTAAAACACAGTATTCAGGAAATGAATTACGGATAGATGGGTTTTTCTATCGAACATGGGAAAATGGAACAAAGTATTCTGATATTACATTTCTCTATAATAATGGTGTATTGTTTCAAGGAAATGGCGCTGGTGATTTGTCTCAATTAATGGAATATGCACGAGAAACTCTTCTACATCATAATCAGTTAATAGACAAAAAAGCGTTTTGGGGATTATTTCTCGTTGAAGGCAACAAAATCATGTTTGAGCGATGGAAAGCAACGCAATTAGGCTATCTTGTTTATAGAGAGGAAGGGGTTATTATTAATGACACCACCTTTGTTATGACAGAAGTAAGCAGGATAAATCAAGGAATTAAGACAGAAACGAAGCCGATAGAATGGACATATTACTTTTGTGAGTTTTCTGCCAAACCCGATAGCACGAATACTGTTATTGGAAACTACTAATTGTAAAAGTACTTTTACCCAGTTCCAGCGGATTTGCAATCCGCTGATTTCTGAATATAAGGATTTGTAATCCGATAACACATTGTATTTCTTATTTATACATTCACTTCGCCACCTCCACAATCTTCTCCCCCAACGCCAACTGGATCATGGCAATGGTTTTGCAGGTGAAGTTGTGGTTAAACATATTTATTCGCTTTTCGGGTACAACGCCCTAAACATTCGCAAAGTTTCCTTGTTGGGTTTCTTGAACTCGCAAGGTTCGAATTGGCATCTTGAATAAAAGGGTACTGCCGAGTATTCCTTTTCAATATAGGCTTCCACGGTTAGAAACATACAACCAGCGGTTTTCTGCCGTTGAGCCATGTCAGCAATAGCATTCACAATGGCTTTACCGATGCCTTTAGTGCGATGCTTTTCCTCAACTGCCAAATAGGCGATTTCCAAAGCTGGATAATGATGTTTGCTCAAAAAGGTATCAACATAATTTTTCGATAAATCAGGCTTGTTGGCAGTATTGACACCCTCCGCCATCTCTTCAAGCGAATCAGAATCCAATTCCAATGAATCAAAACTGAGCGCAAACATGGCCACCAATTCAGAACCAAGATGAACTGAATAGGAATTGCAATAGTGGTTGCGGATGCTGTCATTCAAACCTGAATGAATGAAATCATCCATAGCTTGTATGCCACAATGGAAATTGGCCAATGGAGAAGCATCTTCAATCTGTCGGATGACCAAATTGTTTATGCCCATTCCACTTCGTATTTAGGAGTCGCTTCCTCGGTTTCGGTTGTTTTTTCTCTGTGCCAAATAGCCAGCACTTCGCTCCAGATTTTTCTGGCGAATTCCCCAGTGATTATTTCCCTTTTTGAATCAATGCCTAACATGTTCGTGTGTTTTTATGCCGCAAAAATAGTCACTTTTTGGTTTTGTCGCAACTATGGATGAAAAACATTCATTTCGCCACCTCCACAATCTTCTCCCCCAACGCCAACTGAATCAGGGCAATGGTTTTGCAGGTTAAGTTGTGGCTCGTATGAAAGATTTCAGATGCAAAGTTGCGTTTTTATGTCAGAAATCTGCCAAAAACCACAAAATAATTGTAATTTTGCCATCAATTAAGCCACACTATGGGTTCCATATTCGTCATACAAGGCATCCTGATTTACATTTATGGTTTCGACCATAATCCACCGCATATTCATGTGCGTAGCGGAATTGACGACTTTTCCATCACTATCAAAGACCGTGTCATCGAAGGCACGGCGCGTTCAAAAACGGTTGCAATCATCAACCAATTCATGGATGAACACGAGAATGAGTTGATGGATTTGTGGGAAAAAGCCCAAAACGGAGAAACAATCAAAAAAATACGATAGGTTATGTTATTGACAATCATAGATGTAGAATACTTGGGCGATTATTCGCTGCTTTGCTCGTTCAACAACGGCCAGCGGCGTAAGGTGGATTTGACACCGCTACTTGCCTATCCCGCTTTTGCGGATTTGCGCGACAAAGGCAATTTCATCCAATTTGGCCTCGATCATACCATTTTTTGGGCCAACGGTGCCGACATTGCTCCCGAATATCTTTATGAACACGGTGTGGAGGCATAAATGCAGTTCAAAGACGTCATAGGACAAAGTGCCATAAAACAAAGGCTTATCGCCAGCGTGAGGGACAATCACGTTTCTCACGCCCAACTCTTTTTGGGTCCTGCCGGAAGTGGGAAACTGCCTTTAGCCTTGGCTTACACACAATATATCCTCTGTCCGAATCGGACGGAAACTGACAGTTGCGGCGTGTGCCCGACCTGCCAAAAGATGCAGAAATTAGTCCATCCTGACCTGCATTTCGTTGTGCCGACGACGACCACCAAAAAAGTGAAAGACAAGCCCGAGTCGGACTTGTTCATGGAGGAATGGCGTGATTATGTCATTCAGAATCAGGGTTATGTGAACACTTCGAGTTGGTACACTTTCCTTGATGTGGAGAACAAGCAGGGCTATATGTCGGTGCGCGACGCGGCCTCGTTGCTGCGCAAGCTCAATATGAAGGCCTACGAAGGCGAGTATAAAATCGCCATTATATGGATGGCGGAAAAAATGCGCGTCGATACGGCCAACAAACTGCTGAAACTGCTTGAGGAACCACCCGAGAAGACCGTATTCATCCTCATCGCCGAGGACGCGGAGGAGCTGTTGGCCACCATCAAGTCGCGGACGGCCTTGGTGAAGATTCCGGCCATTAATATTAATGAGGTGGAAAACGCTTTGGTGGAACGCCTCGGCTGTGATGCCCGACAGGCTCACGACGCGGCGGTCATTTCGGAAGGCAATTGGCTGAATGCCTGTCACTTCGTGCAGGAATCGGAGGACAGAAAATTCTTCTTCACTACCTTCCAACAATGGATGCGCCTCTGTTTCCGTGCGGCCTATCCCGAACTGATCGACTTTTCGGCCAACATCAAGACATTAGGCCGCGAAAAGCAGAAAGAACTGTTGGATTACGGTTTGCGTATCGTCCGCAATTCGCTGTTGTTCAACAACCACCTTGCGGAAATCGTCATGCTTCCCGATGACGAAAAGACCTTCAACTCGAAATTTGCGCCTTTCGTCAATCCGTCCAACCTTGCCGAAATCGCCGAACTTTTAGACGAGGCCATCCGCCACATCGAGCGCAACGGCAACGCCCAAATCATCTTTACCGATGTGAGTTTCAAGATGATTGGGCTGCTGAAAAAGAAATAGGTCGGCGTTTCGACAGGCTCAACGGCCTTAGGAGCCTGAACCTGCAAGGCCCATTACTACTTTATCTCCTCGAAATATCCCATATTCCCACGAATCGGGTTGCCAGCCTCATAGTAGCGCACATCGTGGAGCACCTTGTCGAAAACATAGTTTTGGATGAGCACGAAGTCCTTGCCGCCGTCGATGAGGGCGTACATGCGGTCGCGGTCCAAGTCGCCATAATCGCCGCCAAAGTCGGTTACACCGTTCAATATCAACTTCTTGAATGTCTTCATGTCTTGAGTTTTGCCGTCCTTGTCGGTCAAAATGACATGATGCACAAAAGGTGAGCCAGTGATGGAGTCGATGCGCTCTTGCGGCAAAGTGTTGGTGAACAGTGCCTCAAAGCGGAGGTCGCTGAACGACGACAGCATATTGATGACTTTCAGCGTGTCGTAAGGCAATTCCTTGTTGTCGCAAAGCCGCGTGAGTCTATACTGATGCTTCCCGATGTTATCGATGCGGAAATTGCCCTCTGGGTCTTCGTTGAAATCAACCTCAACAGACTGAATATCAGTTAAATTCTTCTGAAAAATGGCATGGTCGCGCCAATCATCGGGATTGGCAGTGAAGCGCGTTGTGATGAAGCCACGGAAACTTGGAATATAAACGATATAGGCCTTGTCGGCTCCTTCCTTCAGCATGAAAGTGCCGCTGCTGTCCATAGTGGCATCGCCGACATAAAAGACCTTCGTGCGTTTTTCGTGATAGAACAGTTTGATTTTGTCGAACAGGTTGATGCGAGGCACAATTTGGTAAATCTCGACCTTAGTGCTTTGCGAAGCCAATTGCTTCACGATATTGTCGTGACTGGCCACACTGACGGGCATCTTGATACGGATTTTGTACAAAGTGGTCAAAAGGTACTGCACCTGCTTGGGATGCGCCTTGTAGGTGCCGTTGAGCGTCCAGCCTTGCTCCTGACGCTCCAAAAGCGACTCGCGCTCGCGGCGGTCGGCAAGATAGATTTTCGTTACCGAAGCCGTGTCCCACACCTGAAAATCAGACGATTCGCCCTGCAAGGTGGAGAGATAGCGGTTGTTCCAAATCAAAACGCCGGCAATGACGACTAACAATGCGGCAATAATAATGGTGATGCGGTTGTTTTTCTTCATTTCGGATTATTTTTTACTGTATTTCTTTTTCCTGATAAACGCCATGACAAAACCCAAGGCAATGATGAGGGCAATAGGAACCAAAGTGTTGATAACCTGCCATTTGCCTCGTTCTTGGTTGACCTTGGTCACATCCAAAAGGCGCACTTTCAGTTCGCGGGAGCGGATGTCAATCAAGCCTTCGCCGTCGACCAAATAACTGATGGCGTTCTCTATAAATTCCTTATTGGCGTAGGTGTTTTGCGTGTATTGGTCATAGCCCAAAGGCAACGGTGTCTTGCGCTTGATGTCGATTTGGTTGCGGATAATGTCGCCGTCGGCCACCACGATCATGGCGGTAGGTTTGCTCTCCTCCATGAAGTCAGTTGCCTGATCATCAACAATTTCCTGCGGGATGCGGTTGGCATACAACGACGGGAAAGTGCCCTTCAGCAGGTATGCCACATTCTTTCCTTTTGAACTGAACATACGCCTGTCGGGGGCTTGGCGCAGCATGGCCAAAGTGATGAAAACCGGCGCGCCCGACACCTTAGTGTAATCAGAAGTCTTGAGCAACGGAATCTGTTCAATGCCGTTGGCCGAGGTGGTCGCATCCATCGAACTGACGAAATCGGCCTTGATGGCGTTCATGTGGCGCACCATCGGGTGGTCGGAAGCGGCTTGCAGCAAGGGGAAATAGAACCAACGGAAAAACTCCAACTGGGCTTGTCCGGCCATCTGACCCGTGCGGACGGGCAAGGCGGCGCAAGTCAGGTCGAGAAGCAGGTCGCGATTAAGGCGCACACCGTATTTGAAAAGCATGTCGTCGAGGTTGAGGTCTTGCTCCAAACCGATGGTCGACTCTTGGCTTTGCAGGCTGTCCATTGTGGCATAAACGGGTTCCACCAACCACAACACCTTGCCGCCGTGCATGATATATTGGTCGATGAGGAACTTGTCTTTTTCGTCGAAAGGCTCGGTCGGTTTGGCGATGATGATGGCGTCATACGAGGGGAAAGCCTTCACATCCTTTTCCTCGTTTTGCGT
>CACXQO010000065.1 GCA_902769815.1 uncultured Bacteroidia bacterium
CATCGCCATCAACAAGGACAAGTTCGCGCCCATCTTCAGCGTCGCCGACCTCGGTATCGTTGGAGACCTGCACAAGATTGTCCCCATGCTGACGGAGAGGTTGAAGAAGGAAATCGAAAAATAATCCTAATCGGATTATTGGTTATCAAAGTAGAGCCGTTGCGTGCAGCGGCTCTACTTTTTTATTATATCTGGCTATAAGTCGAGAAAAACCATTGTTTTTGCAACCTAAACTGAATCGCAAATCAATCTTATTCAACAAAAACTATGAAAAAACTAATCGCAATCATTGGCTTTATCGCCTTGACCACCGCTGTCATGGCTCAAACCGCAGAAGAAATCGTCTCTCGCATGGAGGCAGAGATGAGCAAACACAACGAAAGTGAAGGCTTTGCCATGACTATGGACATCAAGGTGTTCATTATTGGAACGATAAGTTCACGAAGTTATGTCTTGGGCGACAAGATGCGTGTTGAGGCAAATAGGGATGACAATCAATTCATCACTTGGAGCGACGGAAAAACGGACTGGACCTACGATTTTGGAAAGAACCAAATTGAAATCACCAACGCAAAACCCAAGGAAAAGTCCGAAACGGACGGCGACACTAAGTTGTTCAAGGGCATCACAGACGGTTATGACATCAAAATCGACAAGGAAACTGCCGCCGAATGGCACATCCGCTGCAAGAGGTCGAAGTCGAATCCCGACAAGGACGCTCCCAAAAGGATGGATTTGGTTGTGGCCAAAGGGACCTATTGGCCTGTCAGCCTGACCACAAGCGTCACGGCTGCCTCGGTGACCATGCGCGACATTTCCTTCGGTGTCAACGAAGAGCAAGTCACTTTCGACCCGAAGAAGTACCCGAAAGCCACTATTGTTGACAAGCGAGAAAACTAATATGGATACACAAATCCTTTTGCCAAGTCGAATTAAAATACTCAGTGGCAGCGCATTGAAAGTAATCGCATGTCTCTCAATGCTTGCTGACCATTTCGCAAAATTCTATTTCCAAAAAACTACATGGGTTAACAGTGTTTGGTTTAGTATTGCGGGAAAACCAATATCACTGATGCAACTAATGTTGATGTTCGGGAGGTTTGCCTTTCCTATTTTCGTTTTCTTATTGGTCGAGGGCTTTTTGAATACAAGAAACAGGAAAAAATATGGCCTAAACCTGTTTGTTTTGGCTTTGCTTTCCGAAATTCCATTCAATCTGATGAATGGTGGTGCATTGTTGTTTGCAAAACAGAACGTTATGTTCACTTTGCTTTTAGGTTACCTTGCGATGTGCTGTCTGGAACACTTCAAAAATAAGCCTATCCTAAGCATGGTGATACTACTAATTATGTTTTTGATTACTAGGTATATGCACGCCGACTACCAAACAGCAGGCTTTGTATTTATCTTGCTAATGTATGGTTTAAGAAAAGAAAAAGTCATTCAATGTATCGTTGCACCCGTGTTACTTTCCATGAAGGCAATGGTTTTTATGTCGTTACTGCTGACCTGCCTATACAATGGGGAACGCGGGTTTATCAAGTCGAAATTTTGGAAGTACTTCTTCTATGCGTTTTATCCGCTGCACATGTTGGTGATTTATCTTGTAAGATAATGCAAAAGACAAAAAAGGACTCCCATCGTCGACGGGAGTCCTTTTCTCCTTCTCTAATTATTCAAAATACCCAAACCCAGCAATAGCCTTCAGCATCTGGTCCACATAATCCCACGAAGTGCTCGACCAGCGGAATCCAAGGCGATATAGCACTTGCGTAGTGTATTGGTTTTCAGAAGGAATCATCATAGCCTTTTGTCCATGTGCCATATCTTGGTAGGCCAGCAGACTGGAGAGGCGTTTGGCCTTTTCGGGGTCTTGCTTGGCGGTTTCCATAGCCTCGTTAAAGGCTTCGGCATCCACCTGACGCGGGCCCTGCGTGACCTTCGACAGTTCCTCCAAAACATCACCGAAGTGCACGAAGTGGTTGTTGTAAGGATGGAACAGACAGCATTGTTGCGGCGTTTCCGAAAGCGTCACGATGGCCTTCGCCACCTCGTTAATGGGGGAGAACTCCATCGGGGTGTCAGTCAAATCGTATGGGTAGCAGCCCAACATTTGATACACTCTGATGCGTCCCATGGCACTGTTGGTCTGGAAGTTGATCTGGAACTCACCATCGGTGGAACGCGGTGCAAGATTGCCTACGCGCATTACCTTGGCGTTCAACTTGTGCAAGGCCACGGCATCAAGCACGATGCGTTCGGAAATGAACTTGGAATGGACATATTGGTTGCCAAGGTTCTGTCCGAAATACAACTTCTGCTCGGTGTAAACCGTATCCTCTGGCGGCATTCCATTGATGGACATGCCAGCGGTGCTGTAAGTAGAAATATGGATGAGTTTGGCGTTGTTCAACAAGCAGAACTTGACGCAATGCGCCGCGCCACCCACGTTGACATCCTCAATCTCGGTGCCCTTGGAGAAGTGTTTCACCACGGCAGCGCAATTGAAGACGGTGTCGACTTTGCCATCCACCTTGATTTCTTGGGTCACATCGCCGTTGATGACGCGCAAACGACTACCAAACAACTCGTTATAGTTGTGGCTGAAGTAGTAATACAACATCCCTTTCAGTCGGCGTTCGGCCTTTTCGTCATTCTGGGCTCTCACCATGCACCAAATGACGGGCACATCTTCGCGGTCGATGAGTTCCTTAAGGACATGGATGCCTAAGAAGCCTGTGGCTCCCGTCAGCAGCACGTTGCCAATGGGTTGTTGTTCTCCAATTTTGAAAGTGTCGAGGGTGTTGCTTTCGAGGATATGGTTGATAGGACCGTAGTTGTAGTTGCGTGCCTCTTCGTCCTCTTCCACGGCACCACCGGTGATGAAGTTGGCCAACATTCGTGGTGTCGGGTTGGCGAACACGTCGCCGTAGGCGATATGATGACCAGCCTTGTCGGCCTCGATGATGACGCGGGTCACCATGAGCGAGGTGCCGCCCAACTCGAAGAAGTTGTCGGTCGCGCCAATCTTGTCCATCGACAGGATGTCGCTGTAAATCTTGCAGAAGAGTTTCTCGACCTCGTTGACAGGCTCCACATATTCATGGTCTGCCGCCTGAATAACAGGAGCGGGCAAGGCCTTTCGGTTCACTTTCTGGTTCTGGTTCAGCGGAATGGCGTCGATTTGCATCGTGGCCGCTGGAATCATGTAAGGCGGTTTCTGCTGACCAATGAAGGCGTTCAATTCTTTAATGTCCACCTTCTCGTCACTGACGATGTAAGCCGCGATGTACTTTCCACCATTGTCATAATCAAAGGCTTGCACGGTAGCATCCTTGATGCCAGGGAATTGGCGAATCACGGCCTCCACTTCCTTCAACTCAATGCGGAAGCCACGGATTTTCACCTGACCGTCCTTACGACCCACAAACTGGATGTTGCCATCGGAGAGGTAACGCACGATGTCGCCGGTGCGATACACACGGCTATGCTTCGGGTCGTCGCTGAATGGGTTCTTTATGTAGGTCTCGGCAGTCTTTTCGGGACGGTTCAGGTAGCCACGGCTCACTTGCGGTCCAGTGACCCACAACTCGCCCGTGGCTCCGATGGGCAGTCTATTGAATTGCTTGTCAACGATATAGAGTCTCAAATTATCCAACGGCTTGCCGATAGGGATGTCCAACTCGTAATCCTTCACCCAGTAATTTGTGGTGAAAATGGTACATTCCGTCGGGCCGTAGCCGTTGTACATCTTGTAGTTCGTTGGCGGGTTGAGTGCCGAAAGTTTCTCGCCACCCACAGCGAAGCAACGCAACGAATGGTTCTCGACATTGGTCGCGAACTGGTATCCGACTTGTGTCGTTATAAATGAATGGGTTATGCCATTTGAATTGAAGTAATCGTTCAGGTCGGGCAGATTCAGACGGATGTCCTCGCCGATGATATAGACACAAGCACCGCATGTCAGTGCTGGATACATATCCATCATACAAGCATCGAAGCCGTAACTGGCGTAGGCGGCTACCTTGTCGTTGGCAGTCAGGCCATAATGCCGTTGGTACCAATGGCAGAAAGCCACAAGGTTGCCGTGTTCGAGTTGGCAGCCCTTTGGCGTGCCCGTCGAACCTGAAGTGTAAAGCATGATGAAGAGGCTCGAAGGCGTGATGTCAACCTTTACAGGCTCTGCCGCAGGCAGCGTGTCAATGTCTTTCGTCAGTAGCACTTCACCTTGGTATTCATCGACAATGGGACGCAATTCTTCATCAGCAATCAGCAACTTGGCGTTGGCATCCTTCATCATGAAGTTCAGACGCTCGGCGGGATAACTCGGGTCGAGAGGCTGATAAGCGCAACCGGCCTTCAGCACACCCAATGAGGCAATGGCCATCCACTCGCAGCGCGGAATGAGCACCGAGACCACATCCTCGTTGCCAAGGCCTTGTTTCACAAGGTAATTGGCGATACGCTCCGAAATGGCATCCACTTCTTTGTAAGTATAGTGCTTGTCGTGATACACCACCGCCATATTGTCGGGCGTTTGGGCCACTTGATTGCGGAACAGCGAAATGATGGTCTGCGTGTCGTCGTAAGGCACCTCGGTCTGGTTGAAACTGTCGAGGACAATAGTCTGGTCGGCATCCAACAGCGACACCTGCTGTAACTTCATCTCCGGCTGCCGGATGAATGCCTTCGCAGCGTTGCAAATCGACTGGGCCAGACTTTGCATCAGGTCATGGCTGTAACGGCCATTGTCGTATTCAACACACACGCTCGGCTTGCCCGCCTTGTCGTTCATGATATAGAAAGCGATGCGGAACTTCGGCGTGTCTGACT
Organism: uncultured Bacteroidia bacterium; assembly: GCA_902769815.1. GTDB lineage: Bacteria > Bacteroidota > Bacteroidia > Bacteroidales > F082 > Limimorpha. Next base: position 4,834 of record CACXQO010000065.1, read on the forward strand.
CTAAATTGTCAATGGCAAGCGTCTGGCCTTTGAACTTGTGCTCGTCGATTACGCCCATCTGATAGGCAAACATGATTTCGGCGGAAAGGTCGTAGTCGGCAGCGATTTGTGCGAAAGGATATTTCTCATGCCTCAACGTCTCATCGAACTGCTTGCTGGTCTCGTTAAGGAACTCAAGCACAGTCTGTTCGCCGATAGTGGAACTCAATGCAAGCGTGTTGACAAACATACCGGTAGTGTTGCTGATGCGCAGGTCGGAACGCCCGTTGCTGATGGTGGTGATACAAAGTTGCTCGTTGTTGGTGAAACGCGAAAGTGCGTAGAAGGTGGCAGCGAGGGTGAGATGCGCCGGAGTGATGTTGTGCTGACGGCAGAAGTTCTCAATGGCTTCGAAGTCCAACTGGCTTGACAAGGTCTCTATGACGCCTTGCTCTTTGGGGTTGGTCAGGTCTGACGGAACCTCGGTCACACCCTCCACCTTGCCCAAACGCTCTTGGAAGAAGTCTTTGGCGGCAGCGTGCTCTGCGCTGCTTTCGGCGGCTTTCTCCGCTGCCACGAAATCGGCGTAGGTGAAGGATTCAGGTTCAATCTCACGACCGTTGAGCAATTCAAAGAGTTGGGTCAAAAACAGGTCGAAAGAGCCGCCATCCATGACGAGGTGATGGAAATCGAGCATCAGATAGACCCATTGCTCGGTGGTGACAATCTCCATGCGGTAGAGCGGGCCTTGCCTCAAATTGAACGGCTTGACAAATTCCCGCTTGTATTGGTCCATCTCTGCCTCGTTGTGCTGGCTGTGCAGGACCTCAATAGGTTGCTCGAAATCAATGATTTGGATGATGTCGGAACCCGAACTTCCAAAATGCGCCCGCATCTGGGGATGCACCTTGACGAGAGTCTCCAATGCCGTGGTAAGCAGGGTGATGTCCACATCCTTGGGGAAACGGACCGCCATCGGGATATTATATACGGTGGCCTCGGGCTGCTTTACGCAATCCACATAAACGCCCATCTGCGCGTATGACAATGGAACATTGTTCGTGTCGGCGTGTTTTTCCTCCTTAACCGCCTCTTCTCCAGCGTCTTCGCTCATCATCTTGGCCAGAATCTCGTTTTCGATGGTCTGTAAAGTGCCCGTCTTTGCCAAGGATTTCGAGTCGAGGGTGACGCCGAAGCGCTTGTTGATTTGAATGGCCAACTTGATGGCCATGATGGAGGTCAGGCCGACATAGCCCAACACCGTAGTCACACCAAAGTCTTCGGTGTTGATGATCTTTGCGATGATGCCATGGATTTCCTGCTCCAACAGGTTCATCGGCACGTTGCTCTCCACCACAGTTTCAGCCACTTTCTTTTCAGGCTTCGGAAGGGCTTTCTTGTTCACCTTCTGGTTCTGGTTGAGCGGGATGCGGTCGATTTGCATCGTCACGGCAGGCACCATGTAAGGCGGCTTTTGGTCAAGGATGAAGTCGTTCAACGCCTTGATGTCAACGGTTTCATCGGAAACGATGTAGGCTGCGATGAACTTGCCGCCGCCTTCTTCGTCGAAGGCCTGCACGGTGGCATCCTTAATGCCGGGGAACTGAAGGATGACACCTTCAACTTCCTTAAGCTCGATGCGGAAACCACGAATCTTGACCTGTCCGTCCTTTCGTCCCACAAACTGGATGTTGCCATCGGGGAGGTAGCGGACGATGTCGCCGGTGCGGTAGATATGCGCGTATTTCTCGTTGGTTTCGAAGGGGTTGTTGATATAGACCTCTGCTGTCTTCTCAGGACGGTTGAGGTAGCCACGGCTCACTTGCGGTCCGGCAACCCAAAGCTCGCCCGCCGCGCCCACAGGCAGACGGTGACCTGCTTTATCGACGATATAAAGTTTGGTGTTGTCCAACGCCGCGCCAATCGGGATGTCCTTCATGGGCTTCGTCACGTCGAAGGAGGTGATGCAAACGGTGCTTTCGGTGGGGCCGTAACAATTCGCCAAAATGTAGTTCGTGGGCGGAGTCAGCGGCGCCAACTTCTCGCCACCTGTCAACAGATAGCGCAGGCAGTGGTTCTCGATGGAAGTGGCAAACTGATAGGCCACCTGCGTGGTCATGAATCCGTGGGTGATTTGCTCTTGTTCAAAATACTCGTTCAATGCCAGCAAATCCAAGCGCAGTTCTTCAGGGATGATATAGATCGTGGCGCCACAAGTGAGCGCGGGATAGGTTTCCATCATATTGGCATCGAAACCAAAACTGGCGTAGGCCGTAATTTTGCAGCCGGAAGTGAGGCTAAACCTGCGGTGATACCACTCACAGAATGCGACAAGGTTGCGATGCACCAACTGACAGCCCTTGGGCGTGCCCGTAGTTCCTGAAGTGTAAAGCATGATAAATAAATCCTCCGGATTGACAGTCGGCAGTTGGCAGTCGGCAGTTGGCAGTTGGTTGATGTCATTCGTCAGCAAAACGTCGCCTTGGTACTCGTTCACGATGTCGCGCAACGATTCATCGGCAATGAGCAACTTGACGGAGGCATCTTGCATCATGAAGTTGAGGCGTTCCGAGGGATAGGTCGGGTCGAGGGGCTGATAGGCGCAACCGGCTTTCAACACGCCCATAGAAACAACCGGCATCCACTCGCAACGGGGAATCAATATGGATACGACATCCTCTGCTTGAAGGCCTTTGCCATGGATATAGGCCGCGATGCGGTCTGAAATCTCATCCAATTCTCTGTAGGTGAAACGCTTGTCCTTATAGACTACAGCGATGTTGTCGGGCGTTTTCGCCACCTGCTCGCGGAACTTGGAAACGATGGTTGCGCTCTTGTCCAGTTCGGTATCGGTTTGGTTGAAACTGTCAAGCAAGGCGCATTGGTTCTTTGTGGTGATGTCGATGTCGCGCAGATTGGTTTGGCTCAGGAAGCCTTCCAAGGTGGCCTCATAGCTCTCCATGAACTGGGCAATCAACGTCTCGGAGTATTCGTTGGCATTGTATTCCGCCCTGATATGATATTGTTTGCCGACATAGAAGGCCATCAGATAAAACGACACTTCCTCGTTGTGTTTGCGGAGTTGTATGGCCTGCATGGGTTTGCCCATCAGTTCGGTGTAATCAAGCAAGAGCCCGTGCCAGACAAAGATGGAGTTGCTTTGCAGGTTGAGGTCGGCCATCAGGTCGGTGTAGGCATAGATGTCGTGCTTGCGGCAGCCGTCCATCTGTTCCTGATTGGCTTTCAGGAAATCAAGCACAGTGGTTTCGTCGGTAAACTTGGAGTAAACGGGCAGCGTCTTCACCGTCATACCAACGGAATGTTGGAACTTGGGCTTGGTGCGTCCGTTGTAAACCGTGTTGAACAGCGATTCCTGCTCGTTGTTGTATTTGGCCAACAGGTAGGCATAGGCCCCTGTGAAAAAAGCACTCTTTTTGATGTCGTTGGCCTTGCAGAAGGCATCCACCCGATCCATTTCGATGTTGAGGATACGGTCCAAATGGGCATCCGATTGTCCGGGGATTTCGCGGTCGGGAAGGAGCTGGGTGAACGTGTCGCCGCAGTCGAAGTTTTGGGCATACCATTGTTTGCCTTCCTCGAAGGCGGGCGTTTTGCGCATCTCGGCTTCGGCGAGGGCCAGTTCCCGCATCGTCATCTCCTCGGGAGCGAGCGTGCCGCCGTTGTAGGCCGTCTCCACATCATGGAGGATAGTATTGTAAGAGGTGCCGTCGCTGATGATATGGTGCATGTCGAAGAGCCAATAGATATGGTTCGCGTCGCGCAGCACTTTGGTATGAAACAGCCTGCCGCCATAGAGCTTGAACGGCTCGATGAAATTCTTCTTCTCGGCCTCAAGGTCAATAACCTGTTCGACGGTAAGGCTGAAGTCCTCCTTTTCCATATCCACGGACTGGAAGGGCTCGCCATCGTCGGTCACCCCAATCCGCGTGAAGAAAGTGGGGTGCGCCATGATCGTTGTCTCGATGGCGCGGCACAAGCGGTCGGCATCGAGGCTGCCGTCAAAGACAAAAAGAAACGGAAGGTTATAGAAAACCTCGTTTTCATGGCTTACACATTCAGCGTAGATGCCATATTGCGATCTTGTTAAGGGAGCAGTTGCATCAGTGGTTGTTTTCATATTGAGTTTATGTTTTAGTTAAATACTTGGATTAATAATAAGGCACAAAAATAGATTTTTCGCCGTACAAAACGGAAGAGAAGTAATGCTAAGTTATTGTAAACCATAGTTTTAAAAAAAAGACAAACAAAAAACAAGGTTTTCCATCCCCCAAAGGGGAATCCCAATCCCTGAATCTTTAAATCATTAATACTCCAAACAGACAATATGAAAACTAAAAAAATGAATCTGAAAGCCTTCGCGCTTTCGATGGCAATGGCAGTGATGCTGTTGCCTCTGACAGCTAACGCACAGCACGACGAAAACCAGTTCGGTCTTCGGGAATGGGGCACAATTAACGCACAGTATGACGGAAACAAGTTCGGTCTTCAGGAATGGGGCCAAACCAGCCTTTTGGGCAGAGAAGGAGGGGGCAACCGCAAGGTCTTTAATCTCAATGTGGGAATCCAACCTTTCCAAGACCCCGCTCCTTTGGGTAGCGGCATCGTCATCCTGATTGGCGCGGGCCTCGGCTATGTTGCACTGAAGAAAAAGGAGGACGAGCAATGAAAAAGTTGGCAATTTTCGTGGCAGCCTTGGTGCTGGCTCTCGGCCTTGCCCAGTGCAAGAAGGAACAACCCGCCACGCCCCAAAACACAGAAGGCAACCTTGTTCACCTCACCGTGAACGTGGGCAACGGCTCAAGAGCTGATGTTGATACCATAACTGGTGTTGTCTCTTTCAGTAATGGCGACAAACTCTATGTCGGCTACAACAATACCTGTGTTGGCACGCTGGACTATAGCGCCACCACGAACAAATTCAGCGGCAACCTCAGTTTTTCGCAAAACGGCGACCAACCGCTGCATTTCTACTACTTGGGAGGAGATGTTAACCGAGTTGGTGAAACGCAGCAATACATCGTTGACATCAGCGAACAATACGAGAATCCCTATCCCGTGATTTCCTACGGCACTTCAACGACTAACTATTCCGAAAGCAGCACCACTTACTCCACCACATTGGAGAACCAATGCGCCTTGGTGGAGTTCACCACCAACTGGATTCGCAAGGAATCGAGAATTTATATCCAGGAAATAAACAACCAGGTGATTATTGACTTTGCCAACCACACCTTTACCCCCACCCTAGACCCAGAATTCATCAATATCAAACTGTACCCCGAAACTCCCACTAACCGCTGGGCCATCCTGCTTCCCAATGAAGACTCAGTGACCGTCAACGTTAATGTCGTAGGTTACATTGAAAAAAATATTACCATTCCTCCTGTCCATAAAAATGATTTTCTGCATGGCGAGAATGCTGTCAGTTTTGAGTTGACGGCTATGGAGGCCGGCAACCCGCTGACGATGACGGTGATGGGGAATGGTGGTACAATCTTTGTGAGCAATCCTTCGGAGGGAATGAAGTACTCGATAAACAGCTATGACAACAAGATACTCATAACCGAAGACATTGAAATCCCTGTCAGCAATAACGACGATGTGCATTTCTACGGCAACGGCACAAATGGGTCTACCAATATTATTGTCAATACCAATGTGATGTTGACTGGCAACATCATGAGTTTAGTGGACGAGGAAAACTTTGCGACGATCACCACAATGGAAGGTGCTTCTTTCGCAGGCCTTTTCGCTGGAAACAATTCTTTCGAAACTATCATCGATGTAAGCGGTCTGCTGCTGCCCGCCACGACGCTGAGCAAAAACTGCTATTCCGGCATGTTTGCCGGGTGCTCCAAGCTGTCGGGCGGCCCCGCCGAGTTGCCCGCCTTAACATTGGCCCCTGGATGCTATTCTAACATGTTCAAAGGATGCGGCCAAATATCGGAAGCTCCCCATCTGCCCGCCACGGAATTAGTCGACAGGTGCTATAAAAAAATGTTTAACGAATGCAGCATCCTCTACCAAGTGACCTGCTTAGCCACCACCATCAATGGCACTGACTGCACCAAAGAATGGCTCAACGGAGTGTCCAATAACAACCCCGATGGCGGCAACCCCATATTCACCAAGGCCAAGGGTGCATCCTGCTGGGACGACCCGGACCTGGGTTACTACGACGGTATCCCATCTGGCTGGGATGTCTACGAATACTAACCCTACAACAATCGTCTAACCTGAATATGAGAGGCAGCCTTCGTTTGAGGGCTGCCTTTCGTGTTTTTCGCAAATCTTCAACCTTGGCTTTTCTGCAATTGGACAGCATCGCTCCAAGACACCAGCCAGCAGCCATATCATGCCAGCGAGGGCATGAGCGGTGGCGGGCATCTATGGCTGCGGTATGCTATGGAGCCGTCCTCATCGTATTATCAAAACCCGACATTGCATATCGGGGTGTGGTAGGGGCGTCCCTTCAGGACTTGGCTTGATGCACTGAAACGGTCTTAAATGGCTGTATAGGTGCGGTCCTTGAATGTGCCTTGAGGCTTTATCATTTCAAGTTCTGAAAGTATGTGCAGGTAATTTCTGGCCGTGGACTTGCCTTTGTTCAACATTGCAGCGACTTTCTCGGAATTGCAGTTTGGATTGACCTTGAGGAACAAATATACCTCTGCCAGCTTTGCAATGGTTCCACCAGATACCGCCAATTTACCGCCAAATACCGCCAATTTACCGCCAATCGCATCAATTACCGCTTGTTTATCAACGGCATTGCTGACCTTGGCTTGCGTTTCCTTGGCGCGTTGGAAGACAATGGTTATCGTACCGTTTTTTGCTATCCATTGTGGTTCTGGTATGCCTTGATTGTTGCATAAATCGATTATGCGTTGCGCGCCCGAACCCCATTTTTCCAAATAGTTGCAGAGATAAAGCAGTTGTGCCAGCTTCTTATTGTATGGGTATGACTCATGGGGCTGCTTGATGTTCTCGGGGGAAATCTCTGGAGGGAATTTGCCTGGATTGACGATTTCGAGCCTGTCTTCATAAATGGCAAGACTCACCGAGCCATTGGTGCGCTCGTATTGACGGTGACAAAGGGCATTGATCAAGGCTTCGCGCAGAGCCTCAATCGGTATCTCAAGTTTTTCCTCACGTTGTAGTCCGATGATTTCTCCACCAAGTTTCAGGTTCCTGAAGCAGAAGGCGACACCAGCGTCCAACAAGTGAAAGAGGTTCCCCGTTTCACTTTTGTTGTCGATGAAGATGTTTTTGTCAGTGCCTTTGAAACAGGCCATGCGAAGCTCAATCTGCGGGAATTGGTCAGTGTCTTTGGCAAAAAGCACAACGGCGGCATTGGTTGGTTTGCCATTTTTTAACAGTTTCAGCTTGCCTAATAGCGATTCCAATGGCTCATTGTCGGCAGACCCAGAGAGCCGTCCGTTTGCAATGCCCATCCTGACCGCGTTACGAATAAGGCCTTCGTCCAAATCGGATATGGAGCAGTTTTCAGCAACGAGTGAGTCCCAGCGGAAGGTTTCGGAATCTCGATGTCGAAGCATTTGCTCATACATGGTTTGTGGCATGGGCATGGTTGTGCTTTCCGATTTGTAGTAAGGTTTGCCGTCGAAGACATAGGGCGCTTCGGAATACAAATGCTTATCAGCTTCGATGACAATCAGTTGCTTGCCATTTCCGTCAGGAACATCTATATACTCGACTGGGATGTTGACGAAAGGTTCTATCTTTCTCATCTCAATGGCTATCTCTTGACGGGTTTTGTCGCTCACGATTTGCCCCTCAATCTTCAAAGAGCTTGGTGCGACACCGAAAACCAGGATACCACCGTCAGTGTTGAGGAAGGCACAAAGCGAATGCATGGCGTCTTTAAGTTCACCAGTGGACTTTTTCAATTCAAGTGTGCGTGTCTCGCCTTTGGAAATAATGCTTTTGATGAGGTCAATAGTCATGTCGGTGAATGCTTTCGGGCGCAAAGATAAGGAAAGTTTTAATTGGTAGATAATTTGTGCAGTTTCTGGCTGCATGATTGTTTTCTTGCTGATTTGTGCAGATGCAATCTGCACGATTTATGTCTATTGTAGATAGCACTGGAAGATTGGGACATGATCTTGCCAGAAGAACGAAAGCTGTTTCTGTAAATTGAATAACCTATTGGTTGATTTGTCTGCTCTGGCTTGGCTTCAACACATTGAGCAGAAAATAGTTGGAGTAGTCTTTGATGTTGTTGGTGATGAAATGGCCACATTTCACCTTGTGGCAAAGCACATATTGGATGTTGTCTTCAATGTCGTGGGAGGCCTCGTCAATGGCTACCACAACGTCTTTCTCGGCGAACCCCACCAAATTGAACTTTGATAGCAAATATTTCACCTGCTTGCGAATCTCTTCGTTGGTACGCTTCTTCTGGTAAACGGAAACGAATTGTGCGATGCTTAAGGTAGAAATATACAGACGTTTCCCCTTGAGAGAGAATAGGTATTTCAGACAACGGTCGTCGTCTGCGTTACCTGCCCAGGCACCGATGATGACATTGGTATCGACAAATATGCGGTTGTTGTCCATCATGCGATGATTTCGTGGTATTTCTTCATCTCGGCGGGTGTGAGCAAATCAAGGTTCTTTGAGGCCCATGACTTCATGGCCGTGTTGTAAATATCCTCTTTCTTCAGCCCTGCTCTCTTTAACAAGAGGTCTATAAGCTCAAGATACAAAACCTTCATTTCCTTTGCCTTTTGGGTTTCTTCCTTTTTTGTCATTATTTTGTTGTTTGTGTTGTTTCGCACTGCAAAGATAACTTAATTTTAGGTCATGTTGACAAAAAGTTGGCAAAACCAAAAAAGAAAAACCATAACTAATTGATAATCAATTATGGTTTCCTTTTCCATAGCATCCCGAACAAAATCCAGCCTACTTCTTTTAAAGTTCAAAATACCCAAATCCCGCAATGGCTTCCAGCATTTGGTCCACGTAATCCCACGAGGTGCTCGACCAACGGAAGCCGAGGCGGTACAGCACTTGTGTAGTATATTGGTTGTCGGCGGGAATCATCACGGCTTTTTGTCCGTGCGCCATGTCTTGGTAGGCAATCAGGCTGGAGAGACGCTTGGCCTTTTCGGGGTCTTGCTTGGCGGCTTCCAAAGCCTCACCGAAGGCCTCGGCCTCCACCTGATGCGGTGCCTTGCCGATTTTCGCCAACTCTGCCAACACATCACCGAAATGCACATAGTGGTCGTTGTAGGGATGGAACAGACAACACTCTTGCGGCGTTTCGGATAGTAGGACGATGGCCTTGGCGACCTCATTGATGGGGGAGAACTCCATCGGGGCACTGGTCAATTCGTATGGATAACAACCTAACATTTGATAGACACGGATGCGGCCCATTGCACTGTTCGTATTGAAGTTGATTTGGAACTCACCATCGGTGGAACGCGGCGCAAGGTTGCCCACACGCATCACCTTGGCGTTCAGCTTGTGCAAGGCCACGGCATCGAGCACAACGCGCTCGGAGAGGAACTTGGAATGGACGTATTGGTTGTTGAGGCTCTGGCCGAAATAGAGTTTCTGCTCGGTGTAAACCGTATTCTCCGGCGGCATCCCATTGATGGACATACCAGCGGTGCTATAGGTGGAAACATGAATCAGTCGGGCGTTGTTCAGCAGGCAGAACTGGACGCAGTGCGCCGCGCCGCCCACATTGACATCCTCAATCTCGGTGCCCTTGGAGAAGTGTTTCACCACGGCAGCGCAGTTGAAGACCGTATCGACTTTGCCATCCACCTTGATTTCTTGGGTCACATCGCCGTTGATGACGCGCAAACAGCTGCCAAACAAGTCGTTATAGTTGTTGCTGAAGTAATAGTACAGCATCCCTTTCAGGCGACGCTCGGCCTTTTCACATCATCGCGGTCGATGAGTTCCTTGAGGATATGGATGCCCAAGAAGCCTGTGGCACCTGTAACAAGCGCGTTTCCAATGGGTTGCTTCTCGCCATTGCGGAATGCGTCAAGCGTGTTGCCTTGCAGGACTTTTTCGATGGGGCCATAGTTGTAGTTGCGGGCTTCTTCGTCCTCGTCAACGGTGCCGCCGGTGAGGAAGTTGGACAACATTCGCGGTGTCGGGTTGGCGAACACGTCGCCGTAGGCGATATGATGACCGGCCTTGTCGGCCTCGATGAGTTGTCGGTCGCGCCAATCTTGTCCATTGACAGGATGTCGCTGTAAATCTTGCAGAACAGCTTCTCGACATCGTTGACAGGCTCCACATATTCGTGGTCTGCCGACTGAATGACGGGAGCGGGCAAAGCCTTACGGTTCACTTTCTGGTTCTGGTTGAGCGGGATGGCGTCGATTTGCATCGTGGCAGCAGGAATCATGTAAGGCGGTTTCTGCTGTCCGATGAAGGCATTCAATTGCTTGATGTCCACCTTCTCATCGCTGACGATGTAGGCCGCGATGTACTTTCCACCGTTCTCATACTCAAAGGCTTGCACGGTAGCATCCTTGATGCCCGGGAATTGGCGGATGACGGCCTCGACTTCCTTCAATTCGATGCGGAAACCGCGAATCTTCACCTGACCGTCTCTGCGACCGACAAACTGGATGTTGCCGTCGGGCAGGTAGCGCACGATGTCGCCGGTGCGATAGATGCGGGAGAATCTCGGGTCGTCGCTGAACGGGTTGTCGATATAGACCTCGGCGGTCTTTTCGGGACGGTTGAGGTAGCTCCTCGTGACGTGTGCGCCGCTGATCCACAGTTCTCCCAACGCGCCTTGCGGCAGGCGATTGAACTGCTTGTCAACCACATAGAGGCGCGAGTTGTCGAGCGGCTTGCCCACGGGGATGTCTTTCAGCTCTTCGTCAACTTCGTATTCCGTGATGAGGATGGTACCTTCCGTCGGGCCATAACCGTTGTGCATTTTGAAGTTCTTCGGAGGCGCCAACGAAGCCAACTTTTCGCCCGCCGCAATCAAGTGTTGCAGCGAGTGGTTGTCCATGTTGGTGGCAAACTGGTAGGCCACCTGCGTGGTCATGAAGGAGTGGGTGATGTGGTTCTCGTTGAAGTAATCGTTCACCTCCGGCAAGGTCAAACGGATGTCGTCGCCGATGATATATACGCACGCGCCGCAAGTCAAGGCGGGATACATGTCCATCATGCAGCAGTCGAAGCCGTAGCTGGCGTAGCACGACACATGATGCTCGGCCTTGAGTTCAAAGCGTCGCTGATACCAGTGGCAGAACGCAGCCAAATTGCCATGCTCCAACTGGCAGCCCTTGGGCAAACCTGTTGAGCCAGAGGTATAAAGCAGGATGAACAAGTCAGTCGGATTGACGGTGACATTGACAGGCTCACTGACTTCCGGCAACTGCTTGATATCTTTTGTCAGCAGCACGTCGCCTTGGTATTCGTTCACGATGTCGCGCAACGTCTCGTCGGCGATGAGGAGTTTGGCGGAAGCGTCTTTGATCATGAAGTTCAGACGTTCTGCGGGATAGCTCGGGTCGAGCGGCTGATAGGCGCAACCGGCTTTCAGCACGCCGAGGGCGGCAATGGGCATCCACTCACAGCGCGGAATGAGAATCGAGACAACATCCTCTCTTCCAAGACCTTTCGCAACGAGATAGGCCGCCATACGCTCCGTGATGTCGTCCACTTCGCGGTAGGTGTATTTGTTGTCGTGATAGACCACCGCCATGTTGTCGGGTGTCAGTTCCACCTGACGGCGGAACAGCGAAACGATGGTCTGCGTCGTGTCGTAAGGCACCTCGGTTTGGTTGAAACTGTCGAGGATGGCGATTTGTTCGGCATCCAACAGCGACACTTGCTGCAACTTCATCTCCGGCTGACGGATGAAGGCATTGGCCGCATTGCTGACAGACTTTGCCAAACATTGCATCAGTTCGCGGCTGTAGCGACCGTTATCGTATTGTATGCAGACGCAAGGCGTTCCCGTTTCGTCATTAATGATGTAGAACGCGATGCGGAACTTCGGCACATCCAACTCAAGGTTCTCAACCTCAAGCGTTTGACCTTTGCAAGCATAATTGCTGACCACACCCACTTGGTAGGCAAACATGATTTCAGCCGAAAGGTCGTAGTCGTTGGCAATTTGCGCGAAGGGATAATATTCGTGCCGCAAAGTCTCATCGAAGTTCTTGCTGGTCTCGTTCAGGAACTCCATCACGCTTTGTTCGCCAATCTCGGCACTCAATGCCAAAGTATTGACA
>CACXQO010000066.1 GCA_902769815.1 uncultured Bacteroidia bacterium
GCTTCATGTCCTCTTGGAGTTTCTCACACGCCCATTGTATCAGGGCGGCACTTTCATTCCCTGTCATCATAGCCCGCTGAAATTGTCTGTTTGTTGGAACAAGAAAACCCTTTTCAGCATGATTCCCCCAACCGTGGAGAAAGCATAATCCGTTACCGGATTGAAATGCTTGTAGAAATCATCAAGAAGCCTGTTGCAAGTGTCGGTGTCGCTAATCTCACACGGAAGGCTGTCCTCTGTCGCTGAAACATAGTTTTCCGCCGCCGCTTGTAGCCTTGCCACGGCTTCAAGCATGTTGGCGGTCTGCTTGGTGATTGCAATTTGCCCTGTCTGTTGGGCTTGCTGGATTGCTTGTAATGCTGTCATTGTCTTTTGAGTTTAGGAATTAAAAGCCCCTTGTTTAGGTGTCCTCAGCCTCAAAAGTTGCTGTGTAGGCGTTTCCGCTGCTACCACCGTGCAAAGGGCAATCTTTGTTTGTTACAGCCGCTCTGAACGGCTGCTTTTGAGTTTAGGAGCGGCAAATATAGGGGTTTCCCTGACACGCTGAGCGGGGAAAGCCTTATTTAGAATTTGTCTAATTCCTGTTGTTCGCCTGTTGTTCGTTACATTCTAACGAGCCTATTTCCAAAAACACGGGGAAAACACCAAAATATGGTCAATTTATCGTTAAATTCTAACGATTTTCACCGTTTTATGAATTGTTGCCTTGGTCTGCCTTTATCCTTTCATAGTCGGCTACAACCGCCTCAATGCCCAGCCCCTCAATAATGATAAGTTCCGCCAATTCCTCACTTGTCAACGGGGGCAACTCTGGCGGGGTGTACCCGTCAAAGTAGGTTTTCAGGTAGGTTTCAATGTTGGAGCGGTCGTTTGCTGTCATGTGTCCGTTTCTCAACACCGACAACAGCATTATCTTGAAATCCTTGCTTATTGGTTTCTTCATGGTGTTTCCCTCCTTACTGTGTCATACAATCATCTTCCAATTCCCTCATCATCTGCCTTGCTTCTTCAAGTGTCATCGGCTTGTCCGACAATAATACTTTGTCGCCAATCCATTCCCTCAACGTGTCGCTGTCAATATACCCGTCTTTCAGGGCTTGGAGTAGCGCGATACGCTTCACCCTGTCAAGTTCAATTTTCATCGCCAATGTCTTTTGTGAGTTGGTCAATAACCGCGTCCAACTGCTCATCGGTGAGCCTGCCAAAGTCAATGTCAGCGGAAACGGCTTGCTGCTTTGGGATAACATATTGCATCAACTTTTCAAGTATCTGCAAGCGGTCTTTTGGCTCTAATCGCTTCAAGTCCTTTTCCATCTGCTTCCTGTTTTTGTCAATAACAGCCGTGAGCCATCCCCGCATATCGGCCGTAATCTTGTTTGGCGTTCCCTTGGGTCGCCCGTTTGGGTTGTTAGTGTGTCCTTTTTCCATAGTTTTCTTTGTTTTTCTCTGTTATTTTCAAAAGTTTTCATGATACCAATGCAGAAAAGCCGTGAAGTTTCGGGCAATGTAGTACAATCCGCCCGACTGTTCAACTTGACGCTGGTATTCGCGCTGAGCGGGGCTTTGCCTGTCACGGCCAACCTTGACCTCTATTTTGACGCTCCGCCCGCGTATGGTCGCCGAAATGTCCGCGCTGCCTACCGTCCCGCCGCCCTTGCGCCACTCAATCCCGCCTATGGTTCGGCGGTATCCCATTATGTCTGTGACTTCGCGCCGCGTGTCAAGGGGAACGCCCATTGTATTGACGCGCTCCGCTTGGCCGCCTTTGAGTTTGATATAGTCAACTATGCAGCGGGTAAGTCCATTGGCGGTGTCATCGCGATATGTGCCGCCCTTCGCTTGTTCCAACCGCTTCACCGCATCGGGTTTCTTGTAGGCTGGTTTCCGTGGCTTGCGTTCCCGCGCTGGCGGCTTGCTCATCAGGGAATCCAACTCGTTCCAATCCATAAAGTCTTCCATAGCGTCAAAGTCTTTTGAAGTTCGTGCCGTCAAAGATTGATTCATCGAGCGTCCCCGCCCTATGCCTTGCTATGAGTAGGTCGCCAATATCATCCCCTTTTTCGGCTGCTTTCTGTTCCATAATGTCAGAAATGAACACGTCCTTACAAACGCCTTTGAGTTCGCGCCCACGCGCCGCCCAATCGTCATACTTCCCGTTGTCGGGCATCAATACGACACGCCGCCCTGTGAGGGGTTGGCACACCTTCTTTGATAGGTTTTGGCATCCGCCGCAAGCGAGCCACACGGCATCGGCTGCAAAGCCCGTCCCCAATATCGCGGTCTTTTCGCTCTCCACTATGCAAACGGTATAATTCGAGTATGCCGGGACATTCAAAAGGTGTTCCCCGAACAAGCATTGATTTAGGTTGAAATTGTCGAGTTTCAGGGCCGAATGTACCCACGTTATATGATTGAACGGCTGCTTGACACGCTTTCCTGTGGCGGCATCATACAGCATAATTTTCCCGCCGTGGATATGCCCGTACCTGTCAACCTGCCAAAACACCGTCGAGCCGTCCCAATGGCTTGACGTGCCAATGTAGTATTCCGTTATCAGTTGCCGCGTAACGTCGTATGGGTCGCCATCGAAAAGGCCGTGGAGAAACGAAACGAATCTGTTGCTTTCGTACCGCTTCAACGAGGCTTTGAAAACGTCCGTGTCAATGTAGGACGGACGCGGACGGATAACGGGCTTTATGGTCGGTTTCTTGGGCTTCTGCTCAGTGGAAAAGCCGTTGTCGGCGAAGTATTCACGCGGTGTGTAGTGGTAGTTGCAATTGTCGAGCCTGTCGCACTTGCCGACACTTTCGTTGAGCGGCTGGCCATCGGCATCGACATACAACACAAAAGTTTTGTGCTGGCATTGCGGACACACCCATTTGCCGCGCTTCGCAAGTTGGTATCTGTATTCCGTGGCCATAGCATCAAGATTTTAGGTAATTGTTAATTGTTCCGACTGACACTTTGAGGCGGTCGGCGATTTCGCGTTGAGAAAGTCCTCCATCGCGCAACTGCTTGGCCTGCTCTATCAGGTCGCCGCGCTCATCCTCTGTAAAATCGCGCAAGTGGTCTTTTTCCTTGCCGTATTCAATGAATGAGAAATGCAAGAAATTATCCGGCTTGGTGACTTCACACACCGCCACGTTATCCGCATCAAAGACGGCTTCACAATTTCTTTGCTTAATCTGCTTTATGTACCTCAGTCGCTTATCCTTGAAACTTTCTCCAATTGCAAACGCGCTGTCACAAAAGTTAATGAGCATCTTGCTCCCTTGCAAGTCGTTTCGCGTCAATGGGTTGCTCAACACGCGCTTGGGCGTGTGAGCCAATGCAAGAATGGAAAGATTGCACTTGCTTTTCAGTGATTTCAACTGCTTCATCAATGGCAATGCGTCTTTGGCTTTCTCCGTGCCTTCGCGCAAATATGTAAGGTTGTCAACGATAAGCACCTTTGCGCCTGTTTCGATAATGGCTTGTTCGAGGCTTGCATTGAGCATTTCTTCAAAGGTGAAGCCGTCGGAAATGTCGGCATCGGGATTGATTTCCACGCGCAACAGATTATCATCGAATCTGTAATGATTTGTGAAATTGTCCGAATACCGCGCCTCAAACTGTTTGTCCGATAATTCAAAATCAAGGTAGATAACTGGCTGGCGGTTGGCTTCAAGCCTGAAACGCGGGATTGGTCGCCCTTTGCTAATTGAATCTGCTATTTGCACGGCAAGAATGGATTTGCCCAAATTGGTGTCGGCAAATAAAATACATAATTCGCCCTCAAACCATAGGCAATCGAATAGCATCCGTGGAACGGGACGGTTCTTTGCTTCATCAATCCATTCATTGGCTGGCTTTACTTTAAACAGGCCGAAATTTTCATCGGGTTTTGGGGCATCAATACGCGAAAAGTCAAAGTTTACTGGCTGCTCCATCGAGGGAACATTGTCTAATGCTTGGTCATTCATAGTTATTCCCCTTCGATTATGCGTTGTACATCGCTTTTCTTGTACCGCTTTTGACCGCCAAAAGCCACGGGAACGAGGTAGCCCGCCTTTTCCCATCGCCATAAAGTAGTGGTCGATACATCGAGCATCTCACAAACTTTCTCCTTGGATAGGTAGGTTTCCGCGCTTGCGTCAGCGATTTTCTGTTCAAGTTGCGATTTGGCATTTTCTATCAATAAAGTATTGGCTTCTATAAGGTCGCCAACCTTTATTGATACAACCATTCCCGGACACTGTTTCGCTGCGTCAATTAAAGTTACTGTCATTGATACTATGTTTATTAGTTTTGTCCCCATCGCGAGGGCTGGCGGCATCCGCTTTGTTGCGTTTGCGTTTGCAAGTTTACATTGTGGGGATTGTGGGCTGGCTGTGGGAATGAAACAAAAAATGAAAAAAAATCAACCGACTAAACATTTGTTGTTCAATCGGTTGAATTGATTTTTGCTGTGGAAAACTGTGGGCTGGCTGTGGGGTTGCTTTTATTTTGGTGCTATTCTTTTCAATTCTGCTTTCACTTTGCGTTCAAATTCTGTCAAAGCATCGTAAGAATTGAACTTGCCCATTTGGTCTGTCGTCATCCCCGCACTTGCACAAACAGCATCGTACCAATTGGCATTAAAATATGGTTTTAGTAGTCTAACAAACGCTTTCATTTTGGCTTTGGCTTTCGTTCCCACCATTGCCCACACATCCCCCCTTGGTATACGCCCAATGAAATCTGCCTTGGTAATGGTTGAAAGAATAACACTATTAGAAACAAGAATGTCGTATAATGCTGGTAAGACTTCAAATATTTTGTCGTCGAGCGGAGCGGGAACTGTGACGTGTTGGCCATTGTTGGCTGGGTGCTGCTCATCGGGTCGGCTTTGCCCATCGTTCCCAAACAAAGCCTTTTGCACAAATTGCCCCGTCTCGGTACTTATTATGTACTCACAAAACGGCTCTAATCGTTTCAGGTCGTTTTCCCCATAGGGCAAACCACAAAACATCGCTTCTTTCTCTACCAACAAATCCCCAATCCAATTACATAGGCTTTGGGCTTCATTATAGCCCGTATCGCCCTCGTTCAAGTCCAATTCCAACAGCAACCCAAACATCCCTTGCAATGTCAGGATTTGAAAGAATAAGCCCCAAACGGGGATATTGTCAAAGCCTTTAATAATGTCTGCTATTTTAGCCTTGACCGTTTCAGGCTTGTTTGTGTTGTCTTTTATGCTGCCAACCGCCTTTTTTAGTGTGGCAAATAACAGCCTCGTTTTGTCCCTGTCAAAGAAACTGTCTTTGTCAAGGATAACACGGCAACGCCTCAAATCTTCAATGTAGCGTGTGAGGCTACATTTCATATTGAAAGCATCTGCCATTGCCAACTCATCCAACAAAACATCAATGCTTTCATCAGGAATACTTGTAAGGTTGGCACACTTGAAAACGGTATCTATAAGCAAATCGTGAAACTCAACAGGGGCAATAATCGCTATCGGCTTGAATTTCCATCCTTTTACAGTTGGCGGGCTGGCGTGGTGCTGCTCCATCTGTTCCCGTGCATTGATAACTATTCCTTTTTGCTGAATCTTTTTGCCCTCAATAACCAAATTTGCATACCTCAAAAAGGCGGTACACATTTCCTCATCATCACCAAATCCCGCCCTTTGGAGTGCCTGACCTATTTTGACCTCATCGGCTTTGTCGGGCAACGGCTTTCCCATGTCCCAATATTTGGTGTTGTATATTTCCGTCTGTTCACTGTCATTCTCACAAAGTGTATTAAAAACAGCCTCAAATTGGGGCTTGTAGGTCTTTTCTTGCTCATTGCATATCTCATCAAATCGGGTTTTCAATTCTTGCCATTCTTCGCTCTGTGTATGTCTTTTTTCCATGTTGTCCGCTTTTGTTTTCATCATGTTTCCGTTTATGTTGTTCAAGGTGTTCAAGGTGTTCAAGGTGTTCAAGGTGTTCAAGGTGTTCAAGTGTTCAAGGTGTTCAAGGTGTTCAAGGTGTTCAAGTGTTCAAGGTGTTCAAGTGTTCAAGGTGTTCAAGTGTTCAAGGTGTTCAAGGTGTTCAAGGTGTTCAAGTGTTCAAGGTGTTCAAGGTGTTTATACGTTCAAGGAATTGAACACCCATTTTCTCACTCCAAAAGATTGACGATTTGTTTCTTCATGTCCTCATCAATGCTCCTATACCGCGCAAAGGCTTTTGAGCCTTCAACGTGGCCACTCATCGGACAAATCAAGTTGGGGTCTTTCACTTGCTTGTAAAGGTTTCCCACGAATGTACGACGTGCAAGGTGTGAACTTGCTATTTCGTACAAAGGTCGCTTTTCTTCTTCGCGGTTGGTCGGGTTCAACACTGTTACGATACGGTTCAATCCCGCCTGCTTGAACATTTCCTTAATGTTGCGGTTGTATTCCTGTTGCGAGGTGAACGGGAACAGCCCCTTACCTTGGTAGTCTTTGTATCTTTCGAGTATCTCAATGGCTGTGGCCGTAAGTGGCACTCGGACTGTCACGGGGTTTCCCTCCTTGGTTTTCCGTGGAATGTACTCAACAGCACCGTCAATGATATTGTCCTTTGTCATGCTCCAAAGGTCTGAAACACGGCATCCTATAAGGCATTGGAACACGAAAATATCCCGCTGGGTCGCCAACGGCTCACGCAATTTGGCTTGGTATAGTTGTTTCCGCTCATCGATAGTAATGTAGTAGGGTGTACCATACAGACACGCGCCCACGCTGTATGCGTCAAAGGGATTGTTCTTTGTGTATGGCTCTGCCAACTTGTAGGACTTATCGCGCCCATTGGCCCAATTGTAGAACACCCTCAATTTGCCCATCATGTCATAGACGGCATTTTCTCCCCGTGGCTGTGGATCGCGGCTTTCGGGGACGGCTTTCAATATGTCATCCAACTTCCCATCTTCAAACAGTCTATGCTCATCAAACAAGTATTTCTCAAAGTCATGCAGCGTGTCACCCGTAATGTTGTCAATAGTGAGGTTGAGGCCATTATATAACTCGTAACGTTTCAACACGCGCCAAATGACCTTGAATGTTCGTTTCCTGTGTGCCGAAATATCCTTGTTTTCAATGTATTCATCGAGTATGTCAAAGAAGGTACGCTCCTTTTCGGGTTGGGTGTTGCGTATGCCGTTGAATGTGTCAAGGGCCGATTTCAGCCAATCGGACGGAATGGGCATCTTTCCCGCGCCTGAATCAATGAAAGATTGTTGCACATACTTCTTTACATCCTCAATCCTTTTTGAGGCATCCGTCAATTCGGCGATAAGTCGTTTTTGTTCATCATTCATCAGACGAAAACGAGGGATTGAAATAGGTGTGTCGCTGTCACCGTTCCAATACTCATCATTGACAAAGATATTTGTCTTTGCGTATTGGTCAATCGATCCATGCCGGAAACGCATCAAGATTTCATGCTTTGAGGTGCTTTTGTCGGTCTTTGCCGACATTCTTAATGTGATAGTAGCCATAAGGAATATTTTTAATGCGCTGCAAAGATATGAATTTTTCCCCACTTTTTCCCCACTTAATTGAAATATTTTGAAATAATCGGAAATGTTTTGTAATGGTTGAGCATTGCACAAAATGCAATATATCAATTCAATATAAAGCGAAAAACACTGATTTTCCAACGAAATGAAAAACACTGAAATTTCATATTTGTAACTCGGCCTCGGGTACGACAAGAAAATCCTCTGAAAATCAAATGTTTACAGAGGATTTTTGTTTATCCGAATTCAATTTACAAATTCAGCTTTTCGGTATAGTCAAATCTTACTTCTTGTTTTTCAAAACTTTTTTCTTCTCACTTTCCAAACGTCGCTCCACTTTCTTCACATCTTCCGCAGGCGGTAGGTTTTCAGGCACAATCCCTCTTTCAATCAACATTTGGCGGACTGCGGCATTATTATCGACATGTTCCTTTGTAATGGAAGCCTCGCCTTTCAAATCTTTTGTTTGTACATTGACACTGGTCATTTCGGCTGCAAAATCCTTTGCCTTGATGCTGATTGTTGGAAGAAAGTCAGCCAAAGGACGAGTCTGTGGCATCCCAAGACGTTGTTTCATCATATTGGTACTCAAGCGGAAAAGCGCTTGGTCGCCTTTTGAACGGATAACTGTAAAGGTTTGGTCGTTTATCCCTCGTTCATATAGGATGCCTGATAGTTTACGCTCGGTTTCTTGCAGTTTAGCACGCGCTTTTACGCGCTCCACTTCCAGCAACCGTTGCTCGATGAGTTCGGCGCGGCGGGTCTGTACCGCGAAATAGGTTTGGGCAAAGGCAATTTGAGGTTTTCTTGGGTCTCCATTTTGGGCTACAAGATAGCAAGCGTAGCGGGTGAGCATAATGTCATCTACTTGACGTTGAGCGCCTTTCCCTGCAATTATCATCTTATTGACGTCAATAAAATGATCGCTGATTTCTTGCCCAACATTTTGGCAAGATTCTTTTGCTTTGGCAATTACTTTACAGAAGTTTTGCCAGAGGCTATAACCCAACAATCCGCATAGTTCTCGTGCACTCCAACATTCTGTGTCATCAATCAAGCATACTGCATCCTCGTAACTCTGAAAAAGGGCTTGGATTTCTTCTTTTTTCATACCGTTTCCGTTTTTTTGTTCAAGGAGCAAAATTACAACTTTTTCTCTTCATATCCAAATTATCCCACCGTTTGCCCACCAAACTATTTGATTATGAAAACGGACTAAAAAATGTAATGGCTGAGTTGAATTGTTATATCATCACCTCAGCCATTAGCAAATTGACGTTCTTCTCACTCTGCTCTAAACCTCACCAACCTCAGCGGCACGTCTTTACAATTCTTCAGCACTTGGATGCTATAATAGTACCCGCCGTGGCACACGAAGCGCTTTTTCGTTAGGGCAAGGTCGTAGTCTTCGCATTGGAAGGAGCCTTCCGAAATGCTTTGCCCTTTGCTGACCGAATAGACGTGGAACGTGTTTTTGCCCCCCGCCACCTCGGCATCGCCGAAGAAGAGGATGTTGCCGTCGTGGCCCTTGATGGCTATGGTGAACCATCCCATATTGATCGGCTCCTTGATGCGCTGGATGCCGTTTTCGTAACAGGAAATCAGGTCATTGTAAAATGGAATCATTCGTTCATCGGTCACTTGTGGCAACTCGTCTTTCAAGTCCTTGATTCGTGCGTTTTGCAAGGCAATCTGCTCTTCAACGGACAGGGTTTGCGGTTCCCAATCCAATAGTTTTTCCGAAATCTTGTTGCCGTTGAAATCGAAGGTTCTCACCAATCCATCTATTGGGTTTGAAACGATGAGCTTGCCGTTGACTTTCGCGATTTGCCACTGGCCTTTCATATCGTTCTTTTTGCTTTCTGTGTAAATGTAGTAGCCCTTGTTTTTGAGGTCTCCTCTCGTGTTTTGGAATGCGTCGCAAAGGATTTTCTCTTTGCCTGTTTTTGTATCCAAAATGGATACAAAATGCCTGTATTTATCAGCCCACGATGTACCTCCGTAAATGGCAATGTGGTGGTCGTCCAATGCTAACATTTCCAATGCTTGGTATTTGATTTTCAGTTCCTTGACAATCAACCCTTTGTCGTTGAACAGGTAAATGTCGCCCGCGTTGTTGGCCTTAGTGAAATACAAGTCACCCAATTTACCTTCCACGGGCTGGTGGTTGCGCGGCTTCTTGCCTTTTTCGGCAAAGTACAAGGTGATGTCTTTCAGGAACTTGCCGTTTGCGTCGAACAGGGAATACCTGTTTCTTGTGGCGTGGCTGACGATGGCTTTGCCGTCGTCGAAAATGACGAGTTGCTTTCGCAATCCGTAGGAGCGGTCCATTACGGTGTCGTAATAGGTGTCAAAGATTTTGTCCCAGTCGTTTCCCGCTCCGTAGGTTTCGTCGGGGACAAGTTTAATCACTTGTGCATCAATTTGATGGCAAGCCGCAATGGCTAAAATGAAAACCAAGATCAATTTTTTCATCGTTTTGGGATTTAGAGGTTTATATTCGCTATTTCTGTTTGTGTACGCATCTTGAACTCGGCGAACTCTTGCTCGGCATAAGGCTTGTTGGCATCGTAGTCTTCGATAGTGTAAAAGTCGATAATGCGGTTGGCCGGCTTGGGTTTCGGCAACAGGTTGATTAGCACTGCAATAAGCGCAATAGAACAAGCCGTTGCCAAAGAGGAGATAAGGACGATTCGGTTAACGTTTACTTCTGGCCTTGTTGCTTTCCCGAAACTGAACTCCGGCACCGCGATTTCGTCGGAAACCAAGGTTTCCAACGACTTTTTCATTTTTTCGAAGAAGGCGCGTTGCGCTTCAACTCTTTGCCTGCACGATGGACATTCGTCTAAGTGCATTTCCACCGTTTTCCTGTCGTTTTCCGGAAGTTCATTGTCGATGAGGTTTTGTATCGTTTTGTCATTCAAGTGTTTCATAGCATACGTTTTTTTATTTTGTCCATAATTCTCGACAAGGTTTTCCCGATGGAAGTGAAATTGCGCCCCGTCATTTCCGCGATTTCCTTGTAGGAATAGCCCTCGCTGTAAAGCACGACGAGCGTCTGTTCCTTCTCGTTGAGATGCGCTATCGCGTTGAGGATGTCCGAGGCCTCGTCAAGCGGTTGCTCAGCTGTTTCGGGCAGCGGGCTTTCCATCGTGACGGTTCTTGCCGTTTTCCGTTTGTAGTCGATTCCTTTATTAATGGTACTCCTGACGAGCCAGTTTTTCGTGTCGCGGATGACTTTCTCGTTGTTCATCGCGAAATAATACGCCGTGAACACGTCTTGCACGACATCCTTTGCGCCCTCTGGGTCTTGCAGCATCTTGGCCGCAATCCTGAATAGTTTCGGGTAGTGGTCTCGATATGTCTTTTCAAATTCGGGGTCCATCTTTGGGAACTATTACAATCATAAGACGAATGAGGAGGCCGTTTTGTGACATAAGCGGCACAAAAATAGGGAAAGAAATTATTGGGGCGACAAAATCCCGCAAAAACTGTCCAAAACACGACTTTAACTCCTGATTTGGACAGAATAATTATATTTATTTCATAATTAAGTAGTTAAATTATTTATATTTATGAAGTTTAGCCTATTTTACCATTATTTTCGAAATGAATAACTGTTATTTGCGATATATTTCCTATTTTTGCGGACAAATCTGTAGTTTAACTCCAAAATTGTCCATATTATGTATAAAAGGGTGTTAGAGAACCATTTGCATTTTCTTTCAAAGAGTTTCCCCATCTTGTCGGTGACGGGGCCGAGGCAATCGGGCAAGACCACGCTCTGCCGTATGGCGTTTGACGGATACGATTATGTCAACCTTGAGGATGAAGAAAGCCGTTCCATCGTGCAACAAGACATCAAAGGCTACCTTCGCAGCCACCCCAACGG
The DNA here is from genome assembly GCA_902769815.1 of uncultured Bacteroidia bacterium. Taxonomy (GTDB): domain Bacteria; phylum Bacteroidota; class Bacteroidia; order Bacteroidales; family F082; genus Limimorpha. The sequence continues at coordinate 11,399 of CACXQO010000066.1, forward strand.
CTTGATTATCGACGAAGCGCATTATCTGCCCGAATTGTTCTCCGCCTTGCAAGTCGTTTCCGACGAGGACGACAGCAGGAAATTCATCCTTTCGGGCAGCAGCAACTGGCTTATGCTGCAAAATATCAGCCAGTCGCTGGCCGGGCGTGTGGCTCTGACGCGCCTTTTGCCTTTGTCAATCGAGGAGATTGGCTCAACTGATGCCATTAGCACCGATGAACTGATTTACAAGGGATTCTATCCCGCCATCTGGGGCAAAGGTCGACCTGTAATGGCCGTTTATGACAGTTATTTCAGCACCTATATCCAACGCGACGTGCGCCAAATCATCAACATCAAGGATATGGACCTATTCCGCAAGTTTGTTCGACTTTGCGCCACACGCATCGGCAACGAGTTTGTTGCCAGCAGTTTGGCCAATGAGGTAGGCGTTTCTGCCAAGACCATTCAAGGCTGGACGAGTGTGCTTGAGGCTTCCTACATCGTCTTTATGCTTCAACCTTATCACAGCAACCTTAACAAACGCCTTACAAAGACTCCTAAACTCTATTTCTACGATACTGGCCTGGCTTGTTATCTTTTGGGCGTCAGAGATGCCCGCGATGTGGCCAATTCGCCCTTGCGAGGCGCTTTGTTCGAGAATATGGTGGTGGCCGACCGCCTTAAGGCCTGTTACAATGCCGGCCTCGACAGCAACTTGTATTTCTATCGCGACAAATCGCAACACGAGGTTGACCTGCTGATGGACGAAGGTGCTTCGGTCAAGGCTTACGAAATCAAGTCTGCCACGGCTTTCCACCCGGGTTTTTTCAACAATCTTGATTATCTGAGGAAACTTTTGGGCGGCAACCTCAGCCTCACCCAAGTCGTTTACGACGGGCAACAAGAATGGGACAAGCCCGACAACGGATTCCTGAATTTCAGACATCTGTAATGCAAGCCCCACTCACTTTCCGTGGATTTTTCTCTCACATTCCCAAATTATCCCTACTTTTGCCCCATCAAATCATTTGCTTATGAAAACATCAAAAAAACAAGTTTTAGAAGAGGTAAAACGTTATGTCATCATCACCCTCGCGTTGTTCACCATGTGCTTGGGCTGGACGGCTTTCCTCATCCCTAACCACCTGATGGGTGGCGGCGTGAGCGGCATCGCGGCTTTGGTGTATTGGGGCACGGGTCTCTCCACGGGTATCACGGTGTTCGTCATCAATGCCATTCTGCTGCTCATCGCATTGAAAATCATCGGCGTGGGATTCGGCATCAAGACGGCCTATTCCATCATCATGGCTTCGGTGTTTATGTCGCTGTTGCAGCATTTCATCACCGACCCGATGATGGCGGGCACGATGCAGCCTTTCGTCAGCGACCATTTCCTTGCGGCCATCCTCGGTGGCGGCTTGGCGGGACTGAGCATCGGCGTGGCCTTCACACAAGGGGGCAGCACGGGCGGCACCGACATCATTGCGATGATTGTGTGCAAATACCGCAACATCTCGCAAGGGCGCGTCATCCTCATCCTCGACATTGTCATCATCGCGTGCGGCTTCATTGTGGGCAACACGGTGGAAGATTTCATCTACAGAAGGTGGCCGACCGCATCGTCAATGAGATGCAGCGTGGCGTGACGGTCATCAACGGCACGGGCTGGTACACCAAGCACGAAGGCCCCATCCTGATGGTGGTGGCTCACAAGCGCGAATCGCAGCGGATTTTGAGGATTGTGAAAGACGAAGACCCCAAGGCCTTTATGACGATGAACACCGTGATGGGGGCTTACGGCAAGGGCTTCGAGCAAATCAAGAAGTGACTTTTTGACGATGGCTATGGCCACTTCACCTAAGGCGTGAGTTTCACATTTCGGTTGAAATGGTCGATTCCTGAATTGAAATTCTTGATAATTCGTGTAAAAAATGAAATAGGTAAAAGATATTTTTGTAATTTTGCAGCCTCAATCCGAAATTTGGTGAAAAATCTGTGTAAAATATTGATTATCAAGCAATTAAGGGGGGGCTAAATCTCCTTTCCAAACTTTTGCATATCCTCTATCCAAGGCAGGGCCAATGGGCTTTGTCTTGGATTTTTTTGTGCCTGCCGGGATATTGGGATTCCCACTTGGCTTCCTTTTTACTTCCCCTGGCCCCCTCTCAGAGGGGGAAGCGCAAAGCGGGAAAGAACTTGACGAAAGACTTGGCAGAGAACCCGCAGCCGGTAGGTTTCCCCCTCTGAGAG
>CACXQO010000067.1 GCA_902769815.1 uncultured Bacteroidia bacterium
AGACCTGCTCACCAATCCGCAAAACAACCTTCTCAATCAAAACCAAGATGTCAATGAACCAACTTTATTCTAATGTCTAATAATAACGCAACAGTACTAATATCTATCGACAGAAAATGGAACTCACAATCTTATTCTGTGCGATGGTGCTACACTTACAGTATTACGAGTAAACCAGTTTTCTGGTAAATATGCAAAACTCAAAGTCTATGGACAGTCGGGCGGTACCGGAAAACTCAATGTGGGAAATGGCAATGTGGTGAATGCTATTTTCAATTGCGATCTCGCCCTTTATGGAGGCGAGGTAACCCTTACTTACTTTCTTAATGGGTATGGAACCGATAAGAATGTTGATTTCAACGGCGGCAAGCTGACCGCGACAAGTGGAGCGAACGCCATCGGCGGCAACACGACCATCAACGCCACCTCCGGCTGGATCAAGGCCTCGAAATACGGCGGTTCCGTGACGATAGCCGAGGGCAAATACATGAAGGACGAAACCGGTCGTTACTACAAAGGCACCCTCACCGATGCAGAGAAAGCCGCCGCTGCCGGCAAGACCCTTCAGCCCGCCACACAAGCCGAATACATCAACTATATGTTTGGCGGCGGCAACGGCTCACAAAACAGCCCTTACGTCATCAGCAGCACCGAGGGATGGAACTTTTTCTGCGACTGCCTCGACGACAACAACACTTGGAACCGCTTCAGCGGCAAGATCGTGAAGTTGGACGCCAACATCAGCGTCAGCCGTATGGCAGGAACGAGCGACCACGACTTCTGCGGCACCTTCGACGGTAACCATAAGACGTTGACCTTCACCTCGACCGAGAATGTCGACGGCGTGGCTCCGTTCAGTTACATCAGTGAAACCACGCCCACGGGCGGTAGCGAGGTCAGCCATCCCGCCATCCGTAACCTTAACGTCGTCGTCAACATCAACACCACCGCCACCCACGCCAGCGGCCTCGTTGGTCGCCAGTGGGGCACGCTCACCATTTAGGACTGCACCGTCAGCGGCACCATCACCACCAGCGCGAAGTACGCCGCCGGGTTCATTGGCCAGATGAACGGCTCCGCCAACATCACCGACTGCCTCAGCAGCGTCACCATCAATAGTAGTGTCGAGGGCGACGGCACGCACGGCGGATTCGTAGCCGAAACTAGCCATACCCTCAACATCGAGGGCTGCGTCTTCAACGGCAGTCTGCTCGGCGAATCGACCCACTCGTGCGGCGGCTTCATCGGCTGGCGCAACGGTACCGTCAACATCAGCAACAGCCTCTTCGCCCCCGCCGCAGTGAACATCGGAGTAGGCACCGACTATCCCAGCGCCACCTTCTCCCGTAACGGCGTAAGCAACATCACCAACTGCTACTACACCGATGCCTTCGGCACCGCACAAGGCAAGCAGCGCCATAGCATCTCAGCAGGCGATAATGTCACCGTGGCCAATGCAGGCACCGCCACCACCTACGACGTGAGCGGCATCACCAGCTATGGCACGGGCATCCTCTATGGTGGCGTTCTTTATGCGGGCAACGGCGACGCAGTGAGCCTCACCCTCGCCCACCAAGAACTTGAGGGCTACGACTTCATCGGTTACACTGCTACCGCTGGCAATCTCAATGGTTCCACACTCACCATGCCTGACGGAAATGTGACTATTAACGCAGAATATACCTACACAGCCCCTTCCGAACTGACCGCCACCGACATCACCTTCACCACGGCAACGCTGAACTGGAACGGCATTCAGGAGAGTTACAGTGTGCGCTACCGCACCGTCGGAGCCAACGAGTGGCAGACCATAGGCGGCATTGCAGCCACCACCACGACGCTCTCCGGACTTTTGAGCGGAACAACTTACGAATGGCAGGTGCAGGGCCTCGACTGCGACGGCAACGGCGGCACCACCGAATGGAGCGAGTCGGGCACCTTCACCACACCGAATCCTTGTGAAGTGTCACCTTACGAACTGACCGCCACCGACATCACCTTCACCACGACAACGCTGAACTGGAACGGCTTGCAGGAGAGTTACAGTGTGCGCTACCGCCCAACTATCGTTATCCTCAATGAAGGTTTTGAAAGCGGCACCATACCTGATGGCTGGACAAGAACCGGCGCGTATTGGCAAGTCACTTCCGGTACAGGAGACGATGGTTATACTGGTGCAGCAACCGGCAACTATAATGCAGGATGCTATATCAATAATTCTTACGATTCAGACATACTCATCACTCCCGTCATGGACTTGGGCAACGTTGCTTCAGCCACATTGAGCTTCAACTTCTGGAATACGGTTGATTATGGAGACATCAACATCTTGAATGTGTATTACAGGGTGGATGAAGGGGAATGGCAGTCGCTTTACACCTACGAAGATGCAACTGACCGCTGGATTTCTGTTACCATCAACCTTGAAGGCATGGCAGCCAACTATCAGATAGGCTTCGAGTGTGAAAGTCTTTTTAGTTTTGGCATGGGTATCGATGATGTTAAGGTTATAGACAATGGCGCATGGACTACCGAAAACAATGTCCTTAATCCGTTCACTCTCACCAGTCTCACGCCCGAAACGCCATACGTTTGGCAGGTGCAGGGCCTCGAATGCAATGGCGAGGGCAGCACCACCGAATGGAGCGAGGCGGGCACCTTCACCACACTGAATCCTTGTGAAACACCTTACAATCTGACCGCCACCGACATCACCGCTACCACGGCCACGCTGAGCTGGAGCGGTGTGCAGGACAGCTACAATGTGCGCTACCGCGAACTCACGCTAGGCGACGAAGTTACAGCCACCGAGGACTTTGAACACGACGGCGACATGCCTGAAGGCTGGACGAAACTTGACCTGGGTGATGGTGCAAACACCGCAGAACTCGGAATATCAACTGATGCTGCACAAAATGGCACATACGGCTTCAGATTCTCATCCTATTTTGGTGATGAATATGACAGTTTTGACCAGTACCTCATCTCGCCTGAACTGAACAACCTTACTGCACTTTCATTCTATTACAGAGCAGAAATCTCAGGCAAAGAGGAAACTTTCCGCGTTGGTTATTCCACCACCACCAACGATGTATCGGCATTCACCTGGGTTTCTAACATGACCGCTTCATCAGATGCTTTTTCCAGATTTGATGCAAACAACATCCCTGCCCATGCCAAGTATTTTGCCATCAATTATACAGCAATTTATTTGTATTATCTTTACATTGACGACATTACCTATACCTATACGCCTTTGGTTCCAGTTGAATGGGACGAGGCCAACACTAATGTCACTAATCCAATCACTATCACCGGTCTCACGCCCGAAACACAATACCAATGGCAGGTGCAGGGCATCAACTGCAACGGCGAGGGCAGCACCACCGAATGGAGCGAGATGGGCACCTTCACCACACTGGCGGGCATAGACTACATCAAGGAAATCACCGCCCACGGCACAAACACCTCCGACGGCGGCTGGTATCTGATTGCCTCGCCCGTCGGCGGCGTGGCTGCCACAGATGTGGTCAACCTCGTTGCCACAACAACCCCCGAAAGCCCCGCGAACTTCGACCTCTACCGCTTCAACCAAGCCACCGAATTGGAATGGGAGAACTGGAAACAACAAAACAGCGACCACTACCATTTCAACCTTGAACCGGGCATAGGCTACCTCTATGCCAACGCTGCCGATGTCAACCTTGTCTTCGCGGGCACACCTTACAGCGGCAACGGTGATGTGACCATCACGAATGTAGCAGGCCATCCATTGTCGGGCTGGAACTTGGTGGGCAACCCGTTTGCGGTCGGTGCGACATTGAACCAACCCTATTACAGGATGAACGCCGAAGGCAGCGCATTGAAAACCGAGACTGAAACCACGGCAGTTGCTGCCATGGAAGGTGTGTTTATTCAGGCCAATGAGGATAGCCAAACGGTCACCTTCACGGCCCAGACGCGCGGCGGCAAAAAGGCCGCCATCGCCCAAGCCAACATCATGGTCGGCGGCGACAACGGCGCAGTCATCGACAACGCCATCATCCGCTTCGACGGCGGCCAGACGTTAGAGAAGTTCAGCTTCCGCGAGGGCAGCACGAAACTCTACATCCCGCAGGACGGGAAGGACTACGCCATTGCCACGAGCAACGGCCAAGGCGAAATGCCCCTCAACTTCAAGGCCTCAGAGAACGGCACCTACACTTTGACCATTTCAACAACTCTCAACTCTCAACACTCAACTCTAAACTACCTGCACCTGATTGATAATATGACGGGCGCGGATGTGGACTTGCTGACTCCCCCGGCCTGCGGCCACCCCCTCTCAGAGGGGGAAGCGCAAAGCGGCGCAGAACTTGGCGAAGAAACCGCAGCCGGTAGGATTCCCCCTCTCTGAGAGGGGGCCAGGGGGAGTCAAAACAGCCCTCCTACACCTTCACCGCCAAGACGACGGACTATGCTTCGCGGTTCCGCTTGGTGTTTTCCATTTGCGAGGACGCAAATGGCGACAATGAGGCGTTTGCCTTCATCAGCAACGGCAACATCATCGTCAACGGCGAAGGCATCCTCCAAATCTTCGACATTCTCGGCCACCAACTCATCACCAAACAACTCTCAACCCTAAACTCTCAACTCTCAACCCTAAACTATAAATCGGGCGTGTATATGCTGCGGCTGATTGACGGCGAGAAGGTTCGGACACAGAAGATTGTGATTGAATAACCCCAAAAAGTCAGCGAACATTCGCTGACTTTTTTTGATTCATCATAAAGGGAAACGAAAATTTCCCTATTTTTGCAGTTTATTCCAAACTGCGCCCAAATGTACGCCTATATCACCGGCAAGATAGCCGAAAAATCGCCCACTTATGTCGTGTTGGACAATCAAGGCATCGGCTATTTCATCAATATCACCCTCAACACCTTCACCGCCATCGGCGAGAAGGAGGAAGCGAAATTGTTCGTCCACGAGCAAATCCTTGAGGACGCGCACAACCTTTTCGGCTTTTATTCGGCCAAGGAGCGCGACCTTTTCGAGTTGCTCATCAGCGTTTCGGGCGTAGGCTGCAACACGGCACGGCTCATCCTCAGTTCGCTGACCGTCAACGAATTGAGCAACGCCATCGCCAACGACGACGTGAAAACCATCCAAGCCGTGAAAGGCATCGGCGCAAAGACCGCCCAGCGCATCGTCATCGACCTGAAGGACAAACTGAAGAAAAACGACTTCCCGACGGAAATTTTCGCCGCGCCAAACAATACAATCAAAACCGAAGCGTTATCAGCATTGACGATATTGGGCTTCAGCAAAGCGGCGGTCGACAAAGCCTTGGACAAGCTGCTCAAGCAAATGCCCGAAGCCACCGTCGAAACCCTTATAAAAGAAGCACTCAAAGTATTGTAACACAAGATGAAACGACATATATTCATTACATGGCTCACGATGCTGTTCGCGTTATTCTTCGCCCGAACTGCATCGGCTGGTATTTACGACGACATCTTCTACCCCAACCCTTACACCGTTGAGCCTGACTCGACCAAAGTGATTTTCCCCATCCCCATCAACACGGGCAACCCTTTGCAGGACCTCAACAACCAATCGCCGCTCTACCTCAGCGACCCCGACAACTTCCAGACCGAAATCATCTACGACCCCGTCACGGGACAATACACCTTCAAGCGTCGCATCGGCGATTTCTATTACGACACGCCCACTACCCTATCGCAAAGCGAATATTTTGAATATCAGAACCGTAAGGGTATTCAGGAATATTGGAAGGAACGCCGCAGCCAAAACTCGCGCTCGACCACCAATGGCTCGTCCATCATCCCGCCCATGTTCATCGGCGGCAAGGCCTTCGAAACCATCTTCGGCAGCAACACCATCGACATCCGCCCGCAAGGTTCCGTCGACATGACCTTCGGCTTCAAGCACAACTACCACGACGACCCTTCGATGAGCGAGCGTCGCAAACGCCACAACGACTTCATCTTTGAGCCTGATATGCAACTCAATGTGATTGCAAAAATCGGCGACAAAATCAACTTCAACATCAACAAGAACACCAAGGCCACCTTCAACTATCAGGACAAACTCGCCCTGAAATACGAAGGCAAGGAAGACGAAATCATCCAACTGTTGGAGGCAGGCAATGTGAGCTTCCCACTCAACAGCACCCTCATCACCGGCACGCAGCAACTTTTCGGTATCAAAAGCAAACTGAAGTTCGGCAAAACCACCATTTCATCCATCGTTTCCTACCAAGAGAGCGAGTCGCAGAACATCACCGTGCAAGGCGGCGCACAAACCAACGAGTTCTCAATCAATTGCTTGGACTACGAAGAGAACCGCCACTTCTTCTTGAGCCAATACTTCAGGGACCATTACGAAGAGGCCCTCTCCACCCTGCCGACGGTCACCTCAAGCATCAACATCACCAAAATCGAGGTGTGGATCACCAACACCAACACCACGACCCAAAACACCCGTAACATTCTCGCATTGAACGATTTGGGCGAAGGCAGACGCGAATGGATCTATAACAAGGATGTAGACCCGACCAACAGCACCGTGTATCCGCGCAACTCCGCCAACAATCTGGTGACCCGCATGGACACCACCCAAATCCGCAACATCAGCACCGTGACCAACTACATGAGCAACGACCCCATGCGCATCGGCAAGACGGGCTACATGACCTCGGGCCGCGACTTCGAAAAAGTGGAAAACGCCCGCCGGTTGAGCAACACGGAATTTTCGCTCAACTCGAAGTTGGGTTTCATCTCATTGAATGTCAGCCTCAACGCCAACCAAACCTTGGCCGTTGCCTACCAATACACCATCGTCGGCTCGGATGACATCTACCAAGTGGGTGAGTTCTCCGACCAAGGCATCAACACACCAAACGTGCTGATAACCAAACTGCTGAAAGGCACAACGGTGAACACCAAAATGCCCATTTGGAACCTGATGATGAAGAACGTCTACAACATGAGGGCCTACCAAATCAGTTCGCAAGACTTTATGCTGAACGTTTTCTACAACGGCAACTCGAGCAGCACGCCCTACGGCTACTTCACCGAAGGCAGTGTGAAAGGCATATCGCTGCTGCACCTGATGGGCCTCGACAACCTGACCACGCAAAACAACCCCATCGCGGGCGGTGATGGCGTGTTCGACTTTTTGGACCACGCTGCCACTCAAGGCGGTACGATCAACTCATCTAACGGACGCATCTTCTTCCCCGTGCTGGAACCCTTTGGCAAACACTTGCGCACCAAGGTATTCCCCAACGAGCCAGAACTCGCCGATAAATACGCCTACGACTCGCTTTACACAATGACCAAGACCTCAGCCGAGCAGTTTTCGGAGAAAAACAAGTTCAGCTTGAAGGGTTTCTACTCGTCGCAGTCGGGAAGCGAAATCAGCCTGAACGCCATGAATGTGGCCCAAGGCTCGGTGACCGTCACGGCGGGAGGTATGCAATTGGTTGAGAATGTTGACTATACCGTCGACTACACCCTTGGCCGCGTAACCATCCTGAACGAAGGCATCCTCAATTCGGGAACACCTATCAACATTGCTTTGGAATCGAACTCGGGCTTCAGTGCCATCAAGAAGACCTTCCTCGGCACCCGCGTCGAGCATGAGTTCAACCGCGACTTCCGCTTGGGCGGCACCATCCTTTATTTGGGCGAGAAGTCGTACACCCAAAAAATCAACTACGGCGAGGAAGCCATCTCCAACACCATCTACGGTGCCGATGTCAGTTACCACACCGACGCCCGTTGGCTGACGAGCTTCATCAACGCCCTGCCGGGCATCAGCACCAAAGCCCCGTCGCGCATCAATGTGGACGGCGAATTTGCCCGATTCATACCGGGCCTCTCAAGGTCGGCAGCCGAGCCCGGCACTTCCTACATCGACGACTTTGAAGGCGCCAAGTCGACCATCGACCTCCGCCTTCCAACCCTATGGTTCTTGGCCAGCACACCCCAACACCAAACCGACCTCTTCCCCGAAGCCGCTGCCGGCACAGGACTCAACTACGGCAAGAACCGCGCAAAATTAGCGTGGTATGTCATCGACAACTCCGTGTTCTACGACCGCAACTCCAACTACCGTCCAGCCAATGTCACCAACGAGGAACTCTCCAAAAACGCTGTCCGTCAGGTGCTTGAAACCGAGATTTTCCCCATGAAGGACATTGCCGCCGGCACCCAAACCAACGTTTCGGTACTCAATTTGGCCTATTATCCCGAGGAACGCGGCCCATACAATTATGACGTGGCGCCCTCACAATACTCTGCCGGTATCAACGAAGCAGGCCGTCTCAACGATCCGCGCAGCCGTTGGGCGGGCATCATGCGCAAGATGGAATCGACCGACTTCGAGGCCACCAACATCGAATACATCGAATTCTGGCTCATGGACCCCTTCGCCGATGAGGAATACCAAAACAACCCCGGCAAACTCTACATCAACCTCGGCGACATCTCCGAAGACATCCTTCGCGACGGACGCAAATTTTACGAGAACGGCCTCCCCACTACCTCAACTGTCGAAAATGTAGACACCACCATTTGGGGGCGTGTTCCCACCTTGCAAGACCTTGTAGGCACCTTCAGTAACGATGCCAACGCCCGTCAGTATCAAGATGTTGGCTATGACGGCCTGCGCGATGTGGACGAGCAAAGTTTCTTCGAGGAAACCTACTTGAACCTTCTCAGAGAACGCTTTGGCGAGAGTTCGGGAGCCTACACTCAAGGCCACAACGACCCGTCAGGCGACAACTACCATTATTTCCGCTCGTCGGATTGGGACAGCGACGAAATCCATTCCAGCATCCTCGCAAGATACAAGGAATATAACGGCCCCGACGGCAACTCGCCTTCAGATGTGCAGCAAACCGAAGTTTACACGAACAGCAACTCCACCCTGCCCAATGCCGAGGACATCAACAACGACAACACCCTGAGCGAATCCGAACGCTACTACCAATACGTCATCGACCTTGACCCTGCCAAGATGTCGGTCGGCCAAAACCATATCTCCGATGTCATTGAGGCCAGCCAAATCGCCCTACCCAACGGCACCTTCGGCAGCGTCACTTGGTACCAGTTCCGTATTCCCATCAGGCAGCCCGACAAGGTGATTGGCCACATCGACGACTTCTCGTCCATCCGCTTTATGCGTATGTTTGTCAACGAGTTTGAGCGTCCTATCGTGCTGCGTTTCGCCACCCTCGACCTCGTGAAGGGCGAATGGCGCACCTATTCGCAAAGCATCCAAGCTCCGGGCGAATACGTGCCTAACGACGTCAGCAACGAAACCACTTTCGACATTTCGGCAGTCAGCGTCGACGAGAACAGCCGCCGCCAGCCCGTGCCCTACACCATTCCGCCCGGCATCCTGCAAGAGAGGGTCATCGGCATGACGCAAACCACCCGCATCAATGAGCAATCACTGCAAATGACCGTGCAAAACCTTGTGGACGGCGACGGACGCGCCATTTACAAGACCGCCGACTTCGACCTTCGGCAGTACAAATACCTCAAAATGTTCGTCCACGCCGAGGCTGCTGATGAAAACAGCCCGCTCGAAGACCAAGACCTCACCGTTTTCATGCGCATCGGTACCGACTTCACCGAAAACTATTACGAATACGAAATACCCCTAAAAGTGACCCCATGGGGAACCGCCTACAACAACAAGGATGCCATCTGGCCAGAAATCAACAACTTGGACATCAGATTGGAAGACTTTGTGAATGTGAAGACACGGCGCAACGAAGCCATGAACCAGCCCAACAGCAATGTGAGGCTCAATTACATCTATTCCGAAAAAGTGAGGAAAGGCACCGTCGACAACTTGGACTATTACCACACCATCAAGGTCATCGGTAACCCCAGCATCAGCGACGTGGAGGCCATGATGATTGGTATACGCAACCCGAAACGGCAGAGCCTCACCGACAACGACGACGGCTTGTCGAAAAGTGCCGTGGTGTGGGTCAACGAATTGCGCCTCACCGAACTCAGCAGCAAGGGCGGCATAGCCGCCACGGGCCGGTTGGAGGCCACCCTCGCCGACTTTGGCCGCGTGAACGTCAACGGGGCATACAATTCGGCAGGCTTCGGAGCCTTGGACAGCGACATCACCAGCAACACCTTTGAGGCCAGTTCGCAGTTCAACGTGTCGACCGACCTCGAATTGGGCAAGTTCTTCGAAAGCACCGGACTCAAGATTCCCATGCACTTCGACTATGGCCAAACCAACATCACCCCGCTCTACAACCCCTACGACGCCGACGTCAAACTGAAAGATGCCTTGGCAGCAATGGGCAGCGACGAGGAACGGAAGGAGTTCAATTCCACCATCCACGACTACACCCGACAGAAGAACATCAACTTTATGAATGTCAGGAAAGAGCGCGTACAAAAGAAGAAAAAGGACGACGACAACGAAGGGGAAAACAAGCCGAAAGAAAACCTGAGAGACCCCAACAGGGCCTTGGGCGGAGGTCGTGGCAACATGCCCAAAGTACACTTCTACGACATCGAGAACCTCAACCTGTCGTTCTCCTACAGCGAAACCTTCCAAGAAAACACCGACATCAAATATTACTTGGTGAAGACCTATCGCGGCGGACTCGGCTACAACTACGCAGGCAATCCCAAACCCGTGGAGCCTTTCGCCAAGGCCAAGTGGGCCGCGAAACCCGCCCTGCAAATCATCAAGGACATCAACTTCTACTACGCCCCGAAGAGCATCACTTTCAACACCGAAATGTATCGCTACTACTCGGAACGCGAGTTGCGCAACAAGAGTGGCGGCGAAATCATCATCATCCCGACCTACTCGAAGCAATGGGACTGGACCCGCAATTACCAATTCCGCTACGACCTCACCAAGGGCCTCAACTTCGACTATTCCGCCCAAGCCCAAGCCTACATCTACGAACCTGCCGGCTTTGTCGACAAAAGCGTTGACCCCGAAACTTGGAAGAAGAACCAAGACACCATCAAGAACGAACTGAAACACCTTGGCTCCATGTCGAGATTCACCCAAAACGTCAATGCAAGTTACACCCTTCCCATCAATAAGATTCCGATTTTCAATTGGATAACGGCCAGTGCCAACTACCAAGGCACCTACAACTGGATTGCCTCGGCGCAATCCATCCAGCCGCGCTTGGGCAACACCATCGAGAACTCGAACAACATCCAAGGCAACGCCACCCTCGACTTCACCAAACTATATAATAAGGTACCCTACCTGAAAAACATCAACACGGCGCAACGGCGCAACAACAGCGGAAGAGGCGGCAGAAACAACCAAAACGGCAAAGACAAAGGGAAGGAAGGCGAAGGCGACCAACCCGCCGACTCAACCAAGACCAAGCCAAAAGTCAACGTCGGCAAAATCGTCCTCGACAACAGTTTGCGCATCCTCACGCTCGTCAAGAAAGTGTCGGGCACCTATGCTTTGGTGAACGGGCAAGTGCTGCCGGGATTCATGCCCAAGGCACAATATTTAGGCATGAACACCAACGGCTGGTCGCCGGGCTTGGGATTCGTGCTGGGCAGCACCTTCGGCCAAGACGATGATGTTTACATGAAAGCCGTTGCACATAGCCTCAATGTTGACGATGCAAATCGTTGGCTAACCACCGACTCCATCCTGAGCGACCCCTACACCCGCCGCAAGACCGAAACCATCAACTATCGCGTCAACACGGAACCTTTGCCCGGACTGAAAATCGACTTCACCGGCAACCGCAACTACGCAGAGAACAAGCAACACTATTTCCGCTACAACCCAATGACGAATGACTTCGATGTGTTCACCCCCACCAACAGCGGCAACTTCAGCATGAGTTACCTCATGTGGGCCACTTCATTCGCACCTTCCGACTCCACCTCATCCCCCTTGTTCGACAATTTGTTGACCTATCGCAAGACCGTTGCCGAGCGCTTGGCCCGCAACAACCCGCAATGGATTGACCAAGTGAACGAATATGTCTTCGACAGCCTCGCGGGCGACTATTTCCCGAAAGGCTACACTTCAAGTTCGACGGATGTGCTGCTCTACTCCTTCATCGCCGCCTACACCGGCAAAGACCCCAACACCCTACCCCTCAACCCCTTCCCGCGCATTCCGCTGCCCAACTGGAGTTTCACCTACAACGGACTCACCAACATTCCAGCCATCAGTTCCCTGTTCAAGACCGTCAACATCACGCATAGTTACAAGTCGAACTACGCCATCAACTCTTGGGCCAGCAACGTCTACTACGACGATAGCAACACCATCCAGACCTATGAGAACTCCGACATCATCATCCCGAAATATGACATCGCCCAGATTGTCCTCAGCGAGCAATACGCCCCCTTGATTGGCATCGACATCGGTCTTCAAAACTCAATGACCGCCAACCTCCAGTTCAAGAAAGCGAGAACCCTGACCCTGAATTTCTCCAACAACCAACTCACCGAAGTGAACGGCAGGGAAATCGTCATCGGCGCAGGCTATCGCATCAAGAACCTTTCGTTCTCCATCACACCCATCGGCGGAAGCGGAAAGGCGCAAACCATCAAGAACGACCTTGTATTGAAACTCGACTTGGGCTTCAAGAAGGACATCACCGTATTGCGCCGCATCGACGAGAACAACAACCAAGTGTCGGCAGGCCAAAACAAGATCAACATCTACTTCACAGGCGACTACACCTTCAGCAAACGCCTGAGTGCGCAAGCCTTCTTCAAGTATGACATCAACATCCCGATGGTGGCCAATTCGTTCCGCAACTCGACCACCTACGCCGGCGTGACCATCCGATTCAGCCTTGCACAATAAAATTTTCAACAAATTGCAGAGTGAGCCACTAAAATACGTAATTTCGCAGCCAAATTCAAACAACTTTAAATCATACAGAAAATGAATATTCCAGCAAACCTGAAGTACACCAACGACGACGAATGGATCCGCCTCGAAGGCGAAACCGCTTACGTCGGCATCACCGATTATGCACAACACGAATTGGGCGACATCACCTTCGTCGATGTTGACCCCGACCTCGTAGGCGAAACCCTCGAAGCCCAAGAAGAATTTGGTGCCATCGAAGCCGTGAAGACCACCGCCGAACTCCTCATGCCCGTGGGTGGCGAAATCCTCGAAGTCAACGAAGCCCTCGCTGACGAAGAAAACGCCAAACTCGTCAATACCGACCCCTACGGCGAGGCTTGGATCATCAAAATCAAGGTGAACGACGCCTCCGAGGTCGACGGCCTCTTGGATGCCGCCGCCTATGAAGCCAAGATCGGTTAATCCCTTGGAACGACT